>NZ_JBBNLS010000004.1:0-148947 GCF_040092305.1 Collinsella sp. CLA-ER-H6 | reverse complement strand
CAAGCCCATAAGGAGGGCCTACGAGGCATGGGTCGAGGCCGGACTTCCGCTCGATTGGGACAGGCAGGCCTTCGAGGCCGAGCGCAAAATGGATTCTAAAAAACACCTTGCCAAATAGGAGCGTCAGGACGCAAAGAGGCTCCGCAGCGCGAAGCGCGATGCGGAGCCTCTTTGCATGTCCGAGGACGTTTTGGAAAGTAACCCAAAGCGGCCCGGTGATCCTGCGGGAGTTAAATCCCTTTAGAACTTGTTGTGGAAGGTACGCGCAATGACCTCGTCCTGCTGCTCCTTGGTGAGCGTGTGGAAGTTCACGGCATAGCCGGAAACGCGGATGGTCAGTTGCGGGTACTTCTCGGGGTGAGCCTGAGCGTCGAGAAGCGTCTCACGGTTGAAGACGTTGATGTTCAGGTGGTGGCCACCCTTCTCGGCGTAAGCGTCGAGCATGTGGACCAGGTTATCGGCCTGAGTCTCGGAAACTTCAGAAACCTTCATAATGTGTCTCCTTCGATCGATAGGCGCCGGCCGAAACCGGCGCACTAATCAGTAATCGTTATTGTTAGTATAGCACTAACAATAGTTACTCGCCCAGCTGATCAAGGTCGATATCGCCAAAGAACACCTGGTCCTCCTTGCCGAGCGCACTCGGGATGATGGAGAAGGTGTTGGAGATGCCGTCCTGAGCATCGCGGAACGGGAGCTTGGAAACCGAAGACAGCGAAGCGATGGCGCCGTGGCTATCGCGCTTGTGCATGGGGTTAGCACCCGGGGCGAACGGCTGGCCAGCCTTGCGGCCGTCGGGCGTGGAGCCGGTCTTCTTACCGTACACGACGTTGGAGGTAATGGTCAGAACCGAGGTCGTGGGCACGGAGTTGCGGTAGGTGTCGTTCATGCGGATGTACTCCATGAACTGGTGCACAACGTCGTGAGCGATCTGGTCGACGCGGTCGTCGTCGTTACCGTACTTGGGGAACTCGCCCTCGGTCTCGAAGTCGACGATGATGCCGTTCTCGTCACGGACGGGGTGGACCTTGGCGTACTTGATGGCGGACAGGGAGTCAGCCACGACGGAAAGGCCAGCGATGCCCGTAGCGAACCAGCGGTGCACGTGCTTGTCGTGCAGAGCCATCTGGATACGCTCGTAGCAATACTTGTCGTGCATGTAGTGAATGATGTTCAGCGAGTTGACGTACACGCCAGCGAGCCACTTCATCATGTCGTTGTACTTGGCCACAACGTCGTCGTAATCGAGCGTATCGCCCTCGACGGCGCGATACTTGGGGCCGACCTGCTTCTTGGAGACCTCGTCGACGCCGCCGTTGAGTGCGTACAGCAGGCACTTGGCCAGGTTGGCGCGAGCGCCGAAGAACTGCATCTCCTTGCCGATGCGCATGGAGGACACGCAGCAGGCGATGCCGTAGTCGTCGCCATGATAGACGCGCATGAGGTCGTCGTTCTCGTACTGGATCGAGGAGCTGGCGACAGAAGTCTTGGCGCAGAACTTCTTGAAGTTCTCGGGCAGACGGGTCGACCACAGAACGGTCATGTTGGGCTCGGGACTGGTGCCCATGTTCTCGAGCGTGTGCAGGTAGCGGTAGCTCATCTTGGTAACGAGCGTACGGCCGTCGACACCCATGCCGCCGATGGACTCGGTGACCCACTGCGGGTCGCCGGTGAACAGGGCCTGGTACTCAGGGGTACGGGCAAACTTGACCATGCGAAGCTTCATGATGAAGTGATCCACGAACTCCTGGATCTGCTCCTCGGTGAAGGTACCGTTGGCAAGGTCGCGCTCAGCGTAGATGTCGATGAACGTAGAGGTACGGCCGATGGACATGGCAGCGCCGTTCTGCTCCTTGACGGCAGCAAGGTAGGCGAAGTACATCCACTGGATGGCTTCCTGCGTGTTGGTAGCAGGGTTGGAAATGTCGAAACCATAGGTCTCGGCCATCATCTTGAGCTCGCCGAGGGCGCGGATCTGCTCCTGCAGCTCCTCACGATCGCGGATGTTGTCGGCGGTCATGACCGTCGGGGTGGAAGCCTTCTGGGCCTCCTTGTCCTTGATCAGGTAGTCGACACCGTACAGGGCGACACGACGGTAGTCGCCGATGATACGGCCGCGGCCATAGCCATCGGGCAGACCGGTGATGATGTGAGCCGAGCGGCAAGCACGCATCTCGGGGGTGTAAACATCGAAGACGCCGGCGTTGTGGGTCTTGCGCTCGAAGGTGTAGCGCTCGACAACGTTCTCGTCGACCTTGTAGCCGTGCTGGCTGGCAGCCTGGCAAGCGATGCGGATACCACCGTTGACGTGCAGCGCGCGCTTGAGCGGCTTGTCGGTCTGGAGGCCGACGATAGTCTCCTTCTCGCGGTGGGCGTTATCGATGTAGCCAGCGGGGTGGCTCACGATACCCGTGACGATCTTGGTGTCCATATCGAGGACACCGCCCTGCTCGCGCTCCTTAAGCAGCAGGTCGAGAACCTCGCCCCACAGCTCCTTGGTACGCTCGGTCGGACCGACGAGGAACGACTCGTCGCCCTCGTAGGGGGTGTAGTTCTTCTGGATGAAGTCTCGGACGTCAACTTCTCCCGTCCAGATGCCTTCCTTGAAGCCTTCCCATGCCTCCTGCATTGTGTAACCACGCTCCTAGTTACGTGTAATGCGGCGCTCTCTCACACCGCTGCTTATTGAATTCTTGAATGTTCGGCTTGCACTACCGGCTTCTTCCGTTCTTCAACACACACTGGTGCAGAGAAAACGTTTGTCCACCTTGGAACTACAACCCAAAACCCAAGATTTCACCCGTCTGAGAAGGATAACATAGCGACCCTCTCCATCTGGGCTGTTATATGTTTCTTTTTTTATATCATAAGGGCGTTTTTTACAAATCCGCAGGAAACGCGAGCGCGAACAACTACCGTTCACCGATTTGTATGTTATTTTTCCTTGCCTTTGTACGACGTTCGCTCTAGCTGTTATGCCAGCTTTAGCAGGGTAAAGTGTCCCAAAGACCCTACAGAAACTGCAGGGCGGCCACGGGATCCCCCGTGGCCGCCCTGTGGCGTAGCTAGTTTTTAGCTTTGATTACCGTTTGGCATTAGGCGGCTGCGGAGGCCTTGTCGGTCGTTGCCTTGCCGTTGCTCTGCTGGCCCTCAAAATGCTTGTAGCACCAGCTGGTGACCAGCGGGGTCAAAATGGCCGTCACGATAGCGCAGGCAGCAACCTGTGCCGTAGCCGTCGCGAGCACAGCACCACCGTACATGGCCTCGTTGACGCTTGCCATGGCAGCAGGCGTGGCCACATTGGCTCCGGCGCAGCTCGAAATGGCCGCACCTGCGACACCCGTACCGCCCGTGAGCTTATCGACCGCGATAACGGGAATTGCAAAGACCACCGAGCAGATCACGCCGAGCAGAATACCGGGGAGACCGCCATTAATGAGCTGGCCAAAGGTCATGGTCGAGCCCATGGCAAAGAAGACGAGCACGATGACGGCGGAAAGTGCCGGTGCCATCATCTTCTTAAAGCTCGGGAAGAGGTTGCCCAGAATAATGCCGACGACGATCGGCAGGATGGCGCCCACGAGCGACCAGCCGATCGGAGCCTGACCGGCAGCGCCGAGCACGATCATCGTGACCGGAGGGCCGACAACCAGCGTGGTGATGGCGACGGCGCCACGCTCGGCCTCATTGCCCATGGTGCCCATCAGACCAGCGTACATAGCGTTGTTGGCGCCGGTGCAAGCCGCCAGCATCACCATGGCAGAGATGCCAAACAGGTTGTCGTTGAACACATAAAGGATGAGCAGCGACACGGCAACGACCACGATCTGCTTGACGGCGATGATGATGGCGCCGCGTGCAGCGGCGGCAGGAGCACTCTTAAACGAAATCGTCGTACCGACGATGAGCAAAAAAGCGCCCACGAGCGGGCCTGCGCCCTGCTGGGTCATACCAAGCGTAAAGCTGCCGAGCGTTTTGAACAGGTCGGGGAATAGCGTGTTGAGCAGGCAGCCCAGCAAAAGCGGCACCAAAATATTGGCACCCGGGATGGAGGACATCTTAAAGAACGGCTCCTTTGCCGCCGGCGCCTCCACCGCAGTCGATTCACTCATATATATCTCCTTTGGATGCATGCGAATCGTAGCCGCACGCGCCTATGTCAGAAAGAAGGCGACGGTCCCGAGTCGCAGGAGCCGTCGCCGAATAATCATCGCGGGGTATTACCCGTCCAGGACGATGCCGCCGTCGCAGTCACCGATCTCGCCGTTCACGAAGCTGGCGAGGTCGGAAGCGAAGAACAGCACCATCTGCGCAGGCTCGCTGGCCTGGGCAGCGCGGCCCAGAGGAATACCGTTGATGATGCGCTGAGAGTTCTCGTCAGAGAGAATCGAGGTCATATCGGTCAACGTGAGCGACGGGCACACGGCGTTGCAGCGAACGCCAAACTTGCCGCCCTCCTTGGCGACCGCCTTGGTAAGGCCGTTGACACCGGCCTTGGAGCTCGCGTAGGCAGCGGTGCCAAGCAGGCCGCCGCCGATCTTGCCAGCAACGGAACTCACGTTGACGATAGTGCCGGCATGCGCCGCCTTAAAGTGCGGGTACACGGCGTTCATCATAGTGAAGGTACCGTTGAGGTTGATATCGATAGTGCGGCGCCACTCGGTGTCATCGATCTCGTCGAACTTCTTGGTGCTGATGACGCCAGCGCAGTTAATCAAGATGTTGGTTTGCGGCAGGTCCGTAAAAATCTGCTCGACGGTCTCGCGCGCCTTGGGCGCATCGGCGACATCGAGCTGATAGAACTTGTTGCCCTCGCCAAGCTCGGCCACTGCGGCCTCGCCCTTAGCAGCGTTCCTTGCGATGAGCGCGACGTGTCCGCCGCCCGCGACGATGCCCTTGGCGATCTCGAGGCCAATGCCCTGAGTGCCGCCCGTGACAATCGCGGTCTTGCCCGTGAAGTCAAATGCCATGACTCCATCCCCCTTTAATTTAGGTGTCTCCTTGCGGGAAGTTGGAGCATCGCACGTGGCGATAAATGAGTCCCAGTCGTCATGGTGGTGACAACCCCTCGCCTAACCGCGTGCATACTAGTTCTTTGAAACACTTTAGCAATTGAATGATTTTAAGTCTTAATGAGCTCTTAATATTGCCCATTGTATGAGGCCCGCGTATGGGGGTATCATCTTCCACCGAAAATAGTTTCTAGTGTTAGGGGTTTTCGGTGGAAGATACCGATTTCCATGAGCTTGGGCGTCAGCTCTTTACCGAGTTTGGCAGCATGCACCAGCGCGTTTCGCGCTTTGCCGACCAGGCTCTGGGTGGCGAGATGGCCGTCATGCGCGCCCTCATGCGCGCCGGCGGTTCGCTCACGCCGAGCGAACTCGCTGATCGCGCCTGGGTCTCGAGTGCCCGCATCGCCAATATCCTACGCGCTCTCGAAGCCAAGGGCTGGGTCGAGCGCGAGCACTCAAAGACCGACCGTCGTCGCGTACACGTCACGGTGACCGACAAAGGATTCCAGGATCTCGAAATCAAACGTCGGGAATTCGAGGACCGCACTGCGGCTTTCCTCGAGCAGCTCGGCGAAACAGATACCCAAGAGATGGTGCGTCTTCTAAGGCGTGCCAACGAAATTATCGACCGCAATCAAGAAAGGAGAGATGCCGAGTGAGGATTCTCAAGCTCTTTAAAAAGCATATCCTGGCACTGTTCGCAGCTATCGTACTTATCGTAATCAGCTGCAACGCCGATCTGGCACTGCCTACCTATATGAGCGACATCGTCGACGTAGGCGTGCAGCAAGGCGGCATCGCCTCGCCCGTGCCCGACACCATTCGTGCCGAATCGCTCGATGACCTTGAGCTCTTTATGAGCGCCAAGGACGCCAAGGCTGTGGAGGCCGTGTTTAGCAAGGCTGACAAAAACGGCATTCGAACGTATGAGGGTACCGAGGACGAGCGCGCCGACGGCAGCAAGCTCGCCGACATTATGAGCCTGCCCGAGACTGTTGTCCTTTCGCTCAACCAGGGCATTGACGCTGACTCCATGGGAGACATGACCGGCACGTCCAACGAATCTGGCAACAGCGCCGCCCAGGCCATGCCCACCCCCGAGCAGATGGCGACGATGACGCCCGAGCAGCTCGCCGAGATGCAGCGGAAGGCCGCTGCGGCGCAGAACATGCAAAAGCAGATTGATGCCGACGGCGGTAAGATCACCATGAAGAGCCTGCGCCTGGGTGTCGAGGGCGGTCTGGTAGACCAAAGCAAGCTCGTTGAGGGCGCCAACGAAATGGCGGATAAAATGGGCTCCATGTCGGGCTCCATCGTCACTCAGCGCGCCGTGAGCTATGTACAGGACGAGTACAAGGCGCAGGGCATCGACCCCGCCGACGTGCAGAACGCCTACCTGGGCCGCATGGCGACCACGATGTTTGGTCTGTGTCTGGTGTCACTCGTCGCCACCATCCTGACCGGTGCCGTGGCTTCGCGCACCGCCTGCTCCATCGCCCGCGACCTGCGCCGTGAGACCTTCAACAAGGTTATGCACTTCTCACCGGCCGAGGTGGGCAAGTTTAGCCAGGCCTCGCTCATCACCCGCTGCACCAACGACATTCAGCAGATCCAGATGGCCGCAACCCTGTTTATCCGCATGTGTCTGATGGCCCCCGTCATGGGCATCGTCGCCGTCATGCGCGTCCTGGCCAACCATACCGGCCTGGAGTGGACCATCGCCGTTGCCATCATCGCGGTCTCGGCCGTCGTCGGCGTGCTCATGGGCCTCACCATGCCCAAGTTCAAAAAGATGCAAAGTTACGTGGACCGTGTGAACCTTACCGCCCGCGAGCTACTCGACGGCCTTATGCCCATCCGCTCGTTCAACCGCGAGGAGCATGAGCTCGAGCGTTTTGACAAGGCGTCGCTCGATCTGATGACCACGCAGCTCTACACCAACCGAGCCATGAGCTTTATGATGCCGCTCATGATGCTCGTCATGAACTGCATCACCGTGCTTATCGTCTGGTTTGGCGCGCAGGGCGTGTCCGACGGCGTGATGCAGGTCGGCAACATGATGGCGTTTATCTCCTACACCATGCAGATCGTCATGGCGTTTATGATCCTCACCATGGTTTCGGTTATCCTGCCCCGTGCCGAGGTCGCAGCCGAGCGCGTGGAAGAGGTCATCACTTGCCCCACGAGCATCAACGACCCCGCCTCGCCCAAACTGCCCGCAGCCAGCGCGCCGCGCGGTGAGCTCACCTTCCGCGACGTGAGCTTCCAGTATCCCGATGCCCGCGCCGACGTCATCAGCGGCGTGAACTTCACCACGCATGCCGGTCAGATGCTCGGCATTATTGGCTCCACGGGCTCGGGCAAGTCCACGCTCGTGCAGCTGATTCCGCGCCTGTACGACGTCACGGGCGGCAGCATTTCGCTCGACGGCATCGATGTGCGCGACATGACCCTTTCCGAGCTGCGCCGCCGCATCGGTTATATTCCGCAGCAGGGTCGCCTGTTCTCGGGTACCGTCGAGAGCAACCTCAAGTTTGCCGGCGACATGGTGAGTGACGAGGATATGCGCCAGGCAGCACGCATCGCCCAGGCGGAGGACTTTATCGCCGAGCGCGAGGACGGGTACGACTCCCCTATCAGCCAGGGCGGCTCCAATGTTTCGGGTGGTCAGCGCCAGCGTCTGGCCATCGCCCGCGCGTTGGCCAAAAAGCCCGAGGTCGTGGTGTTCGATGACTCGTTTAGTGCCCTCGACTACAAGACCGACGCGCGCCTACGCGAGGAGCTGGCCAAAAACGTTACCGACGCCGCGCTCGTGGTCGTGGCCCAGCGCATCGCGACCATCATGCACGCCGACCAGATCATCGTGCTCGACGACGGCCACGTGGTGGGCACCGGTACGCACGAGGAGCTGCTGCGCAGCTGCCCGGCGTACCTGGAGATCGCACAGTCGCAGCTTTCCGCCGAGGAGCTGGGGCTTACCCAAGAAGAAATTGCAGCCGTCACGGAAGGAGGCGAGCGCTAATGGCAGACGAGACCAAGACTCAGATTCCCAAGCCCACCCGCCAGCGTGGTCCCATGGGCCGCATGGGCGGCATGCGTCGCGGCGAAAAGGCCAAGGACTTTAAGGGCGCCATGAGGCAGCTGCTCGGCTATATCGGCCAGCACAAGATTGCCGTGTTTACCGCCGTCGCCTTTGCCGTGTGCTCGGTCATCTTTAACATCGTGGGGCCCAAGGTGCTCGGCCAGGTTACCACCAAACTGTTCGAGGGCTTGGTTGCCAAGGTCAACGGCACCGGCGATGTCGACTTTGCCTGGATTGCCAAGACGCTCGGCTTTTTGCTCTGCCTGTATCTGGCGAGCTCTATCTGCAGTCTAATCCAGGGCTGGCTCATGACCGGCGTCACGCAAAAGATCTGCTACCGAATGCGCAAGGAGATCGCCGCCAAGATTGCCGTCGTGCCGATGAGCTACTTTAACGGACACAGCAAGGGCGACGTGCTCAGTCGCATCACCAACGACGTCGATACGCTCGGCCAGTCGCTCAACCAGAGCGTGACCCAGCTCATCACGTCGGTGACGCAGATTATCGGCGTGCTCGTCATGATGCTGTCGATCAGCCTGCCGCTCACCGGCGTCACCGTGCTCACGCTGCCGGCCGCTGCGATTATCCTGACCGTGATGATTCACTTCTCGCAGCCGTACTTCCGCGAGCAGCAGCAGGTTCTGGGCGCCGTCAACGGCATTATCGAGGAGGATTTTGCCGGCCAGAACGTCATTCAGGTGTTCGACCGCGCCGAGGCCTCGATCGAGGAATTCGACCGCCAAAACGACCGCCTCTTTATTAGTGGCTGGCGCTCGCAGTTCCTGTCGGGCCTGATGATGCCGCTCATGAGTTTGGTGGGCAACATGGGCTACGTGGGCGTCGTCGTGGTGGGCGCGCAACTCGCGCTGACCGGCAATGCCACGCCCGGCGACATCCAGAGCTTTATCCAGTACGTTCGCAACTTTACGCAACCCGTACAGCAGCTGGGCAACGTGAGCAACACGATGCAGTCGATGGCCGCCGCCACCGAGCGCGTCTTTGAGTTCCTGGCCGCGCCCGAGGAGGAGCAGAAGGCTGACGCGCAGATTCCCGAGAAGCGCCCCGGCCACGTGGAGTTCGACCACGTCAAGTTTGGCTACACGCCCGACAAGACCATCATCCACGACTTTAGCTGCGAGGCGCAGCCCGGCCAGACCATCGCCATCGTCGGTCCCACCGGCGCTGGCAAGACCACGCTCATTAAGCTGCTGCAGCGCTTTTACGATGTGGACGGCGGCTCGCTGCGCGTCGAGGGCGTCGACGTGCGCGATTGGGACCGCGCGGCACTTCGCGGCGAGTTTGCCATGGTGCTGCAGGATACCTGGCTGTTTAACGGCACGATCCGCGAGAACATCCGCTACGGACGCCCCGATGCAAGCGATGCCGAGGTCGAGGCCGCCGCACGCGCCGCACGCTGCGATCACTTTATTCATACGCTCGCCGGTGGCTACGACTTTATGATCAACGAGGAGGGCACCAACCTGTCGCAGGGTCAGCGCCAGCTCGTGACCATCGCCCGTGCCATTTTGGCCGACCGCCCGGCACTGATTCTGGACGAGGCGACTTCCAACGTCGATACCCGTACCGAGGAGCTCATTCAGCGCGCCATGGATGCGCTGATGCAGGGCCGCACCAGCTTTGTCATCGCGCACCGCCTGTCCACGATCCGCAACGCCGACGTGATCTTGGTGATTCGCGACGGCGACATCGTCGAGAAGGGCACGCACGACGAGCTGCTCGCCCAGGGCGGCTTCTACGCCGACCTGTACAACTCGCAGTTCGACGAAGCGGCGTAAAAACCGGCGGCAAACAACCGCAATGCCAAGAAAACGAGGGCGCAGGACAACCTGTGCCCCCGTTTTTTGTTCTGCGACCCTCAAACCGCCTCCCCTGGGACCTGATTGACAGCCCCTTCGAGGCCCCGTGGGCAAAAAATGGCAAATATGAGTACTGTTACCTTTTTAGTAACAGCCAAAACAGCCCCAAATGCCGTTTTCACAGCTTACACGCGCCCCTAAATTGATCAAACAGCCCTATAGCGAACTTATATGTGTTTGCATTAATGAACATATTTTGCTGTTATGTCTATTATTTTGCGAAGACAATATGATACTAAGATAGCAACCGTACTCATATTTGGCATTTTTTGCCCACAGGGTATTTCCTAGGGAACCGACAACAGCCTTAGGGTCCCGCGCGGCGCCGCTCCCTCCCGGCATCCGCCGACGTTTCCCCAGATAAAACCTGCCAAAATAAACCTGTCTCTTTTTGGTAGGTTTCGGGGTGACAAGGACTTGCACTTTAGCGTGCGACAGCGGATAATGCCGAGCATTCGACAACACGCTTATTGCTCTTTCTATAGATTGAGGAGACCCCTATGGCCATGGAATTCAAACGCAGGCTGCCGATCCCCATGGAGATCCGCGAGGAAATGCCGCTTTCTGCCGAGCTTACCGCCAAAAAGCAGGCATTTGACGCCGAGGTCGCCAAAGTCTTTACCGGCGAGGACGCACGTAAGGTGCTCATCATCGGCCCGTGCTCTGCCGACCGCGAGGATTCGGTGCTCGAGTACATGAACCGACTGGCCAAGACCGCCGAGGAGGTCAAGGACAAGCTCATCGTCATTCCGCGCGTCTACACCAATAAGCCGCGCACCAAGGGCACCGGCTACAAGGGTCTTCTGCACAACCCCAACCCCGAGGCTCCCGACGACCTGCTCGAGGGCGTCAAGGCCATCCGCCACATGCACCTGCGCGTCATCGAGGAGACCGGCTTCTTTACCGCCGATGAGATGCTCTATCCGTCCAACTACCAATACCTCGTTGACCTGCTGAGCTATGTTGCCGTGGGCGCACGCTCGGTCGAAAACCAGGAGCATCGCCTGGTGTCGAGCGGCATTTCGGTACCCGTCGGCATGAAGAATCCCACTGCCGGCTCCACCACCGTTATGCTCAACTCCATTTACGCCGCGCAGGCGCACCAGAGCTTCATCTTCCGCAACTGGGAGGTCGAGTGCGACGGCAACCCGCTCGCACACGCCGTTATGCGTGGCTACATCGGTCTCGATGGGCGCACCTACCCCAACTACCACTACGAACACCTGGAACGCCTGGCCGAACGCTATACCGAGCATGCCGGCTATGCCAATCCGGCAGCGGTCATCGACTGCAACCACGACAACTCGGGCAAGCGCCCGCTGGAGCAGTACCGCATTTGCAAGGAGGTGCTCGACAGCTGCCGCCGCAACGAGTCCATCTCCAAGCTGGTCAAGGGCTTTATGATCGAGTCCTACCTGGAGGACGGCAACCAGCCGGTCGACGGCGGTGTCTTTGGCAAGTCGATCACCGACCCGTGCCTGGGCTGGGAAAAGACCGACTACCTCATCCACGAGATCGCGGAGCGGGTGTAGGTTACGGCGTTTTACCAAACGCCGTAACGGCTCGACGCTGCGCCTTTGGTTCCGCCGTTCTAACGAACGGCGGACCGCTCGACGCTGCAAACGCCCCTAAGCGAGCAATCTGACGTTCAATCGTCGGTTGCGTACCAAAGTACGCTTCCCTCCTCTTTCACGTCACCTTGCTCGCTTAGGGGCGTTTTCGCTGACTTATGCTCAACCTACGATAATTCCAAACTGGGTGAGTTACTCACTGTAGCGGGTGGCTATGGCGGCTCGAGGGTAGTCATTGGGGACGTTCTTGTTTGACTAGTCGTTTAAGAACGTCCCCAACGACTACCTGCCAAAAAGGGACAGGTTTATTTTGGTAGGTTTTATCTGGGCAAACGTCCAAACCGCCGTAAGGGAGTTGCCTTCCCTCGTGGCGGTCTTCTAGCAGAAAAACCAAGTGAGTAGGCTTTTTGCAGAAGGCCGATCACGCCCTAAAACGCCACAGCTCTAACCTGCGGTTTCATCGATCATTTGTCGCGATGTGCTCGGCAGGTTCAAAAAAGTCTACTCACTTGTATCTGAGACGCACCAGATTGGCAAAAACCGCCGCGAAAGGGCCCCTGGTCCCTTCGCGGCGGTCATACGCCTCTAATTTTGCGACGGTTTTGCCCGCTTGTTACTCGCTGTAGCGGGTGGCTATGGCGGCTTGTACCATGCCGGTGCTCATGAGGTAGGTCACCAGGAAGTAACCGCCGTAGGCTGCCAGGAAGATTGCACAGGTGAGGCCCACGGTGCCGCCGATGCTCATATTTCCGAATATGCTCACTATCTCGATGATCACCTTAAGTGCCACAAAGGAGTGTGCCAGGCCCACTGCCAGCGGGAACAGGAAGAATACCGCTTGCTGTGCCATCACCGAATGGCGAATCTGGCGGTCGTCGCAGCCAATCTGTGCCAGCACACGATAGCTGCGGCTGCCGTCGGCCACGTTGGAGAGTTGCTGGATCGACAGAATCGCCGCGCATGCAACGACCAATACAAAGCCGATGTAGATGGCTAGGTAGCTAATAAGACCGTTCATTTGCGCTGCCTGCGTGTACATCTCGGAGCGTGTGATGAAGGTTCCCCACGACCCCGGCTCCTTGCCGTCAACGAGCAGATTGTCGAGCACAGTGTATTTAATACTCTCGTCTGCCTCGGTCGTATCCATCCCCTGTTTGTAGTTAACGAGCAGGCTACTGGAATACGGCTGCAGATTAAGTTGGGACAACAGCTCGTCGGAAACGACGACGGTACCCGGATTGCTGCCCATCGCCGAGTTGGCGATGGCCGCCGTATCTTCGTCCGACTTATCGGTTGCGGGCTTGAGCTCATGCCCGCCCAAGGTAAGGGCATGGCCGCCAGCCATATACTTGGTGTACATGTCGACCAGCTCGCCGCCCATATCACATGTGAGCAGATACTGGTCGTGACCGATGTGCACCGGCTCCTCGCCCATCATCTGGCGCAGCTTGTTGTACTGACTTGCCGGCGTCACAAACAGACCCATCGCATCGGCATTGCTACCCCCGAACGCCTTGGGAAGCTTTTCGCCCATGATCTTGCACATCTCACTTGGAGTCACCGAAGGATTCGAGCCGCCAAGCGGGTAACTCAGATACGAATCGATCTGCACATGCTCGCCGGCAACATCGGCGATATTGACCTTCTTGCCGGTCTCGTCGTTGTTGTCCGCCGACTTGCCCTTACCGTGCCATGCGGGGTACAAATCGACCGTACTATCGGCCAGCACCATGCGATCGGCTTCAGACGGATTGACATACTCTTTGTAGTAGTCGAGCGTATCGGGCGTGTAATAGGCATACGTCTGAGACACGTCAACAGGGTTATAGCGCTCCAGGTTTTCGTTCATCACGTTGGCAATCGACATACCGCACGTCACCGAGGTGATGGCCAAAAACAGGAGCATCGCAATGACGCCCATCGAAAAGCACACCGTGTTGACCTTGGCCGCAAGCTGGCGCACGGTAAACATGTTGAGGCCGCGCCAATACACGCCGCGCAGGCTCTGCAGCAGCTTGATGAGCATGCCCGAGAGTCCCCAGAACAGGGCAAAGGTGCCCACGGTAACCATAGCGGTCGTAATACCAAACTGGGTCATGGCCTCTTGCAGCCTGCTGTCCGTCGCGGTTAGCGGGAACCCATCACGTAGCAGACGGTAATAGGCCACGCCCACAAGCACCACGCCCACGGCAAAGATGGCAATCGCGATCCAGGGGTTGCGTGTCTTGATGCTCTCGTTGCGACGCTCGGCACCCATAAGCTCGATGAGTTTGGTACGACGCACGACGCGAAGGTTCAGCAGTAGCGTGAGCACAAACATCACGAGCATGCAGGCAAGGGTCAGGTTGAACGCATGCACCGAGAAAAAGAAGTGGAAATTGGCGATCTGTGTCTTAAAGAGCGAGGCCGTAAAGAACGTCATGAGCTGGGAGAGTCCCACACCCAGCACAATGCCGGCGACAAAGGCCACAACCGAGACGATCACCGTCTCGAGCGCCATGATCGTGGCGACGCGCCCGCGCCCCATGCCGAGCACCTGGTACAGGCCAAACTCCTTCTTGCGGCGTTTCATGATGAAGTTATTGGCATACACCATCAAAAAGGCCATGACACCGGCCAAAAAGTACGTCAGGTCGCCGAGCATGCTGCCCATAACCTGCGCCAAGCCCTTTTCATCGATGCCGGCGATGTCGACTTGCATCGAGATGGTGTTAAAGGCATAGAAGACCGTGACGCCCAGGGTGAGCGTCAAAAGGTAGACGAGGTAGTCGCGGCCGGCGCGGCGGACGTTACCCCAAGCGAGTTTACAGAGCATCGGAGCCCTCACCGCCCATCATGGCAACGACCTCCATAATGCGGTCGAAGAACTCTCGGCGGTCGGTGTCGCCGCGGCGCAGCTCGGTGAAAATCTTGCCGTCGCGGATAAACAGCACGCGGCTCGTGTAGCTGGCGGCAAAGCTGTCGTGCGTGACCATGAGCACGGTGGCGCGTAGGCGGCGGTTAAGGGCCTCCAGGCTCTCGAGCAGCAGGCGAGCGCTCTTGGAATCGAGGGCGCCGGTGGGCTCGTCGGCCATGATCATGGTGGGGTCGGTGACGAGCGCGCGAGCCGCGGCAACGCGCTGCTGCTGACCGCCGGACATCTGGTAGGGATACTTGTCGAGCACCTGACTGATGGACAGACGCGCGGCCACATCCTGCACGCGGGTCGAGATCTCTGCCGAGTTTGTGCGGGCGATGGTGAGCGGCAGGGCGATGTTCTCGCGTGCCGTGAGCGTATCGAGCAGGTTGGAGTCCTGGAAGATAAAGCCGAGCTCCTCGCGGCGGAACTGCGAAAGCTTAGCCTGCTTCATGCGCGTCACGTCCTGGCCGTTGATGCGGATGGTGCCGCTCGTGGCGCTATCGATGGTCGAAACGCAGTTGAGCAACGTCGACTTGCCCGAGCCCGAGGCGCCCATGATGCCAACGAATTCGCCGCGGTTGACGGTAAAGCTGACGTCGTTGAGCGCGCGGGTCACGTTGCCCAGCGCTCCATATACCTTTTCGAGATGCGCGACCTCCAGTACCGGGGTCGCCATGTGCGTGGTTTGCATACCGAGTCCTTTCTTGCGATTAGTCTACGGCATCTATAGTCGCAAGAAGTCGAGTCGGCTACCATCGATATGGCTTACGCTTGCCTTACCGTTGTGTAAGGCACGGGTAGCTACCCTGCCACGTGTTGATGCTGAGAGAGGACTCCTGTTGAAGACTGTTCATGTTGCCGCTGGGATCATTCGCAAGGAAGGATCCGATGAGCTGCTTGCCGTGCAGCGCGGCTATGGCGACATGCAGGGACTTTGGGAGTTCCCCGGTGGCAAGCTCATGCGCGGCGAGACGCCCGAGGACGCCGTACGACGCGAGCTCATGGAAGAGCTGCAGGTCAAAGTCACCAACCTGCGCGATTTTTACACCGTTGAGTATGACTACCCCGATTTTCATCTCTCAATGGAGTGTTACTACTGCTCGCTGGCTAAAGAATCCGATGAGCCCCAGAAGCACGACCGCCAGCTCGATATCCGCTGGATTCCGCGCACCTCGCTTGCCACCGTTGAGTGGATGCCCGCCGACAAAGGGCTTATCGATGCTCTGATTGAGTTGAGGGAAGACCGGCTTAAGGCCAACAGCACTGCCAAAGATGCCGACGCCGCCACGGCCAACGAGCCCGCCACCAAACCCAAGCGCGCACCTAAGCGCCGCAGCAAGAAGCGTCCCAAGCCCGGCCTGCTCGACGGCATAGATACCTCGGACCTCTCCGCTGACGAGCGCGAACTGGTCCGCCGTCGCGCCGCCATCAAAAAGTCCATGAAGGGCAACAAACGCGCCAACACCAAGCCCGAGCTGCTCGTACGACAGCGCCTGCGCGCCGCAGGCCTTACGGGGTACCGTCTGGAATGGAAGGTGCCCGGAAAACCCGACATCGCCTTCCCCGGCCGCAAAATCGCCATCTTCGTCAACGGCTGCTTTTGGCACCGCTGCCCCAAATGCAACCCTAGCCAGCCCAAGCGCAACGTTGAGTTTTGGGAGGCAAAGTTCCGTCGCAACGTCGAGCGCGACCGTGCCGCCGTGGCAGCGCTCACCGAAATGGGCTGGACGCCCATAACCATCTGGGAATGCGAACTCAAAAAAGACCGCATCGACGCCACCATGGAAAAGGTCATCGAACAGGTGCGGGCTGCAGAGCCGCAGCGCTAACAGCGAGCATTCACACGCTCCGCACGTCTGCGCCACATCCACGTCACAAACCTTAGAAAGCCCTTAAGCTCCCAACCTTTCAAGAGTGTTACTCGATGCCTCTGACCTGCAGTTTCATCGTAACACCAAACCAGGTTAAGCCTTTCTTTAGCGCTTCTTTGCAGCAGCCGCGGCATAATACTGCCAACGCACGGGACCTAGCAGCACACCCCGTGCGCAACCTTTTGGTGGACATCGAGGAGGCCGCATAAGCATGCATTCTTCCAATGCCGTAGCACGGCAGCCATCCCTGAAACATGCAAACCTTTTCTCCTTCCCCCCGACACAGAGGAACGACCTCCTCGACTCCCCCACCACAATAGCCAAACGCTCAACCGATCAGAGCCACAACTTGCAAGCATCGTTCGAAAAGCTCCAAGCATCCCTAGACAAAACCTTCCCCAACCAAGCCCGGGCATACTAACCCCTCATCAACAAAGAAGCCCTGACGCCCCACCCCTTTCCGCCCTAACGCCACAAGGGCGACGACCTCGAGTAGGTCAACCTGGGAGGGACGAGGGCTTAGTTCCCCAATCTTTCCGCAGGGGGCAAAAAGCCTCGCCGCACGAAGTGCGCAGCGAGGCTTTTTGCATGCCCGAGGACGATTGGGGAACTAAGCCCTCGTCCCTCCCCGGGATATGTAGCGAGTCGGAGTACCCTTGCTGTTACTCTGCTTTGCCCACAGAGTTGAGGTTGGTCATGCGGATCTTAACCAGCTCGGTGATCTCACGCATGCCCTCCTTGGCCGGCTTCTTGGGATCGAAGCAGGCGGGGTTCTCGGCCATGTAGGCCATGAAGCCCTTGGTGTAGGCCTGACGCAGCTCGGTGGCGTAGTTGACCTTGCAGATGCCGTTCTTCACGGCCTCGGCAACCTGCTCATCGGGCACACCGGAGGTGCCGTGCAGAACCAGCGGCACGTCGACGGCGTCGCGGATGGCCTTGACCACGGACTGCTCGATGTGCGGATCGCTCGTGTACACGCCGTGGCTGGTGCCAACGCCAATAGCCAGCGAGGTGCAGCCAGTGCGCTCGACGAACTCCTTGGCCTCGGCAGGATCGGTGTAGGGGCTCTCGCCCTCAACCGCGGGACCGTCGTCCTCCTTGCCGCCAACCTTACCGAGCTCAGCCTCGACGGGCACGCCCATAGCGCGGCCAGCGTCGGCGACGGACTTGGTCAGGGCGATGTTGTCCTCGAAGGACTCGTGCGAGCCGTCGATCATGACAGAGGTGTAGCCAGTGCGGAAAGCCTGCATGCAGCGGTCATAGCCATCGCCGTGATCGAGGTGCAGAGCGACGGGCACGGAAGCGCGCTCGGCGGCAGCCTTGACCATGCCGTAGAAGTAGTCCAGGCCAGCGGTCTTAATGGTGCCCGGGGTAGTCTGCATGATGACGGGGGACTTGGTCTCCTCGGCAGCGGCCAGAACGGCCATAACAAACTCGAGGTTCTCGACGTTGAACGCGCCGACGGCGTAGTGGCCGGCCTGAGCGTCCTTGAGCATCTTTTCGGTGGTAACAAGTGCCATGAGCGTTTGCTCCTCTCCCTCGCCCGCATCTGGACATCGGGCGTAGTTGTTCACAAGGCGTTTTACCTTGCGTTTTACTGCGCCCATTGTATGAAATTCGACGGCTTCGCACGTACGAGATATCACCGGTACGCAGGTCAAGATGCTCGTTTTTGAAAAGCAAACGGAAGAGATTCGCGCCGGATTCCTCTATACGACATTGAAGTTTTCAAGCGGATCATCTTTCTTTTATAGAAAAGATAAGTAATCGAAAGGTGTTTTCTTACTCAAAAAGAAAATGAACGAAAATAGAGTCAACACAATTCCTGCAAATTTCGGTTGAGAATGGAGCAGCTATGGCCCATGCGACAACCCGAGCCTTCGCCGATGAGCGTCGTGCCGCCATCATGGAGATGCTCGAACATAACGCCTCGGTGCAGGTAGCCGAAATCGCCCAGACCTTTGGCGTGTCCTCCGTCACCGCCCGCGCCGACCTGGACGCGCTCGCCGAGTCCGGCAAGCTGCGCCGCACGCATGGTGGCGCCGTGTCGCTCCAGAAGCGGCTGACCGTATCTACCCAGGATCGCCGTATTAACGTCAATGTCGCCGCCAAACAAGCCATCGCACAAAGCGCCATCGAGCTCGTCAATGACGGCGACACCCTGCTCGTCGACTCGGGCACCACGGCGCTCGAGTTCGTCCGGCTCCTCGATCAGCGCGACGGTATCACCGTCATCACGGCAGACATTACCATTGCCGATTACATCGACGAGAGCATGCCCTCAGTCGATGTCGTCATGCTGGGCGGGGCACTGCGCAAAGGCCATCGTTATTTGTACGGACCGCTCACTATGCAGGCGCTCCAAATGGTCCATGCCGATCTGGCCGTCATGTGCCCCGGCGCCTTTGTCCCCCGTTGCGGCTTTACGACCGACTTTCCCCAGATGGCCGAGACCAAAACGGCTATGGTCGGTGCCGCCCGTCAAAGCGTCGCCCTCATGGACGCCAGCAAGGTCAACGGACGCGGCATGTACCGCTTTGCCGAGCTTGCCGACGTTGACACCATCGTGATGGACCGTGATCCCGACGAGGCCGTCGCCACCTCAATCGCCGAGATCGTCGACGACGCCCGCCCAAATCTCCTCATCGCCGGCGCTTAAACAAAAACCACCACAAAGGTGCCTGTCCCCTTTGTGGTGGCTGTGCGTCAAAAGCGAACGTGTCGCTACTTGGAAAGCTCGTCGGCGAGAGTCTCAATCTGAGCGCGCGAGGCGTCGTTGAGCGAGCCCAGCACGGTCACCTTGTTCTGCGCCAGGGTGATGTCCTTCATGCCCTCGAGCTCCTTGGTCATAACCTTGGCGGCAGCGGGCGCCCAGGAGCCGGCCTCAACGAGTGCCACCGTACGGTTCTGATAGGCGTGCTCGGCAAGCGTGTGGATAAAGGTGCTTATGAACGGGAAGATCTCGCCCTGATAGGTGATGGAAGCGAGCACCAGGCGGTCGTAGCGGAACGCATCCTCAACAGCCTCGGCCATATCGTCGCGAGCCAGGTCAAAGACGGAAACCTTCTGGCCGCGAGCCTCAAGCGCAGATGCAAGCTCCTCAACGGCAGCCTTCAGATGGCCGTACACGCTCGCATAGGCAATCGTGATGCCCTCGTCCTCGGGCTGATAGCTCGACCAGGTGTTATAGGTGTCGAGGTAGTAGCCCAGGTTCTCGGTCAGCACGGGGCCGTGGAGCGGGCAGATGATCTGGATGTCCAGGTCTGCGGCCTTCTTGAGGACGGCCTGCACGAACTTGCCGAACTTGCCGACGATGCCAAAGTAGTAGCGGCGCGCCTCGCAAGCCCACCCTTCCGGATCCTCGATGTCGTTGGCGCCAAACTTGCCAAAGCCGTCGGCACTAAAGAGCACCTTGTCGGTGGACTCGTAGGAGAAGAGCACCTCGGGCCAGTGCACGTTGGGGGCGCCGACAAACGTCAGGCTGTGGCCGCCCAGGTCGAGCACGTCGCCATCTTTGACGACCATCTTGCGCTCGGGGAAGTCGGTGCCAAAGTAGTTGACCATCATGCGGAAAGCGCCCATGCTTGCCACAATCTGCGCCTGGGGATAGCGCTCCATAAAGGCGGCAATACCGGCGGAGTGGTCGGGCTCCATGTGATGGACAACCAGATAGTCGGGCGTACGGCCATCGAGCACGGCCTCGAGGTTGCCGAGCCACTCGTCGACAAAGCCAGCGTCGACCGAATCGGCGACAGCGATTTTATCGCCCAAGATAACGTAGCTGTTATATGCCATACCGTTCTCGGACACGTCGTACTGGCCCTCGAACAGGTCAATGTCGTGATCGTTGACGCCAATGTAGCGGATATCCTTGGTGATCTCCATCAGGCAAAGCCTCCTAGATAGACAAAAGAACCCGTCTATCATAACACTCGCCTTTAGAGCCACGCCTATCTGCCGGCATCCTTACCGATTGTTATTGAAATGCGATAAAGCGCCGTTGACCTGCAAAAATTATGCGTGCGTAGCTGCCGTGGTATGTCGAATAATGAGCTGGCCGGGAATACGAATGGCAACGGTTTTGCCCGCCGTACCCGCCTCGGGAACCGCATGCTCAAACACCTCGCGTCCGCGTTGATGTAGATCGAATCGCACGGTCGTGAGCTCGTTGTGTGCCACAAAATCATCGAGTGAATCGTCGACGCCCACCACGCTCACGTCCTCGGGCACGCGCAGACCGCTATCGCGCAGCGCTGCAATTGCGCCATTTGCCATCTGGTCGTTTGCCGCGTAAATCGCCGTCATGGTGCGATCGTGCTCGGCTAGGTACCTGCCAGCCTCGTAGCCGCTGTTGGCAGACCAGTCGCCCTCGAGCGGCTCTGCCGACTCGATGTGATTACGCTCGAGTACATCCTGCCAACCGGCGCGACGAAATTGCTCGTCGACCGAGAACGACGGGCCGCCAATATAGCGAATTTGCTCGTGCCCCAGCTCAAACAGGTGATCCATAAGCAATAGCGAGCAGCCGTAATGATCGGAGTCGACCGTGGTCACCCGCGGGTGCGCGTACATGGTAACGATGACCGTGCCAATGCCCGGCAGTGGATCAAACGTCTCAAAATCGGGTGCCATGCGACTCATGCCGATGATGATGCCGTCCACCGGCAATGCGGCCATACGACGCGTGGCCTCGGCAAGCGAAAACTCCTCGGTCTTGGACATCTCGACCAGCGTGATGGCGCAATTATGCTCGCGAGCAGCGCTGGCGATGCCATCGATCATTGAGAGGTTGCCAAACTTGGTGACATCGTTGACGCACAGGCCGACCGAATGGTAACGGCCGTCGCGCAGCGAGCGACCGGCATAACTCGGACGAAAGCCGAGCTCCTGCATAGCAGTCTGCACGCGCTGGCGTGTCTGCTCGTTAACGTTGGGCAAGCCGTTGGCGACGCGCGAAACCGTCTGCTGCGAAACGCCAGCAGCGCGGGCGACGTCGGCCATGGAGACCGGACGCGAACCTGTATCGTTGGAAGGGCGCCTTGCCACAAAATCACCTTCACCCTTGCGAGATCTGAATAGCGTGAATACCGGCTCGAACGGAAACACGCCCCGCACCGAGGCCCGCTATCGTCGGACGCATGTTAACGTACTCTACTTTTTCTATCTGCATCTCTTCTGCTTTATAAGTCCATACGGCAGTACCGTTCACGGCTGTATTTCTACCGATTACCGGATTCTCAAAAAGTGACAAGCGTTGTGTTATGAGTACGTTAACATAGCCCGTAACGTGCGGTATCGTGAACACTTGGTTCATGCCGCTTCAAGTTGTTAACGTACTCATAATGACGCAAAACTCACCCTCGCGCGCCAAGGAAAGGACTCCCATGACCACCCCCGACGATAAGACATTCGCCACGCTCACCAAGCTGTTTGAGGAGGAGTTTGGCCCCGTCGGCGACCGCCAGGTGCTCTACGTGCACGCGCCCGGCCGTTCCGAGATCAGTGGCAACCACACCGACCACGAGGGCGGCCACGTTATCGCCGGCTCGCTCGATGTCGCTGTCGACGGCATCGCCGTGGCAACTGACTCCAACAAGGTCCGCGTTGCCGACGAGGGCTACCCCACCTTTGAGATCGCGCTCGACACGCTGGATGTTCAGGAATCCGAGAAAGGCACGTCCGCAAGCCTCGTCCGCGGCATGGCCCACGAAATCGCTGCTCTGGGCGTTGAGCCCCAGGGCTTCGACTTCGCCTTCACCTGCTCCGTCCCCTCGGGCGGCGGCCTTTCCAGCTCTGCTGCTGTCGAAGCGGCGTACGGTCGCGCCATGGAGACGCTCTGGGGCGCACCCGACATCGAGCCCGTCGCGCTCGCCCAGATGAGCCAGCGCACCGAGAACAACTATTACGGCAAGCCCTGCGGTCTGATGGACCAGGCCGCCGTTTGCCTGGGCGGCCTCGCCTACATGGACTTTGAGGATCAGGCCCAGCCTAAGACCCAGAAGCTCGAACTCAACTTTGAGGATCACGGCTACGCGCTCGTGCTCGTTAAGGTTGGCGCCGACCATGTGGCCGCCACCGACGACTACGCCGCCGTTCCGCGCGAGATGCAGGACGTCGCCGCCGAGTTTGGCAAGGCACGCCTATGCGAGGTCGACGTTGCCGACTTTGACGCCAAGCTCCCCGAGCTGCGCGCCAAGCTGGGCGACCGCGCCTGCCTGCGCGCCGTTCACTACTGGTACGAGAACGGCCTGGTCGATAAGCGCTGGGCTGCCCTGAACGCCGGCGACATCGACCAGTTCCTGGTCCTGACGCGCGAGTCCGGCGCCAGCTCTGCCATGTACCTGCAGAATGTTGTTGCCAAGCTGGGCTCCGAGCAGCCTTCCATGTATGCCCTGGCACTGGCCGAGCATGTACTCGACGGCCGCGGCGCCGTCCGTATCCACGGCGGCGGCTTTGGTGGCACCATCCAGGCCTTTGTGCCGCTCGATCTGGTCGACACCTTTATTACCAAGATGAACAGCTGGCTGGGCGAGGGCTCTGCCCGCCACTACGCGATTTCTGACAAGGGGGCTTACGCGGCATGGCTGTAATGACTGATGTGCGCGAGGCCGCGCAAGGCCTGATTGAGTATGCCATCCATCGATCGATGATCGGTCAGGACGATCGCATCTGGGCATACAACACTATTCTCGAGTGCATCGGTGCTACGGGCCCGGCGCTCGACATGACCTGGGCGCTCCAGGTCGAGAAACTCTCGCTCTTGCACCCCGATACCCTGCCCGATTTTGACCTGGAGGGCACGCTTGCCGCGCTTTCCGAGGCTGCCGTTGCCAACGGTGCTGCCGAGGACACGGCGTCGGGCCGCGACCGCATCGCCATGCGCATCATGGGCGCGCTCATGCCGAGGCCTTCGGTTGTAAACGAGGAGTTCAACGGACGTATAGGCGTCAACGAGCCCCGCGCCGCGACCGACTGGTTCTACGGCCTGTGCTGCGACGCCGGCTACGTGCGCCGCGCCGCTATCGCGCGCAACATCAAATGGAGCACCCCCACCAACTGGGGTGACCTGGAGATTACCATCAACCTGTCCAAGCCTGAGAAGGACCCGCGCGATATCGCCGCGGCCGGTGTGGCCAAGAACACGGGCGAGAAGTATCCCGCCTGCCAGCTCTGTATCGAAAACGAGGGCTATCCAGGACGCTCCGCAACAGCCGACGGCGGCGCCCACCCCGCCCGTCAGAACCTGCGCGTTATCCCCATTCAGCTCGACGGCGAGCGCTGGGGCTTCCAGTACAGCCCGTACGCATACTTTAACGAGCACTGCATTGCTATGAGCTCCGAGCATCGCCCGATGCACGTCGACCGCAAGGGGCTGACCTGCCTGCTCGACTTTGTGGACCTGTTCCCGCACTACTTTATTGGCTCCAACGCCGACCTGCCCATCGTGGGCGGCTCAATTCTGTCGCACGACCACTTCCAGGGCGGCGCACACGAGTTCCCCATGATGCATGCCGCCGAGGTCTCGCAGTTTAGCGTGCCCGGATTTGACCAGGTCAGCGGCACCGTGCTGCAGTGGCCGCTCTCGGTGCTGCGACTGCGCTCGCATGACCGTGCTCAGCTGCTCGACGCTGCCGAGAAGATTATCCTCGTTTGGCGCGAGTGGACCGATGAGTCGGTTGGCGTCGTCGCGCGCACAGCCGACGGCGTTGCGCACAACACCGTGACGCCCGTCATCCGCCGTGTCGACTCCCGCGGCAATGCTGGCGGCGAGATCTACGAGGCCTACCTGGCGCTTCGCTGCAACATCACGACCGACGAGCATCCGTTGGGCGTTTTCCACCCGCATGCCGAGTATCACCATATTAAAAAGGAAAACATCGGCCTGATCGAGGTCATGGGCCTGGCCATTCTTCCGCCGCGCCTGGTTCCCGAGCTCGGCGCTGTCCGCGAGCATCTGCTGGCAGCCAAGGCCGATGCCAGCTACGACCTTGCCGGTGCACTCGAGGGCGATGATCTATGCCGCAGCCACGCCGCATGGGCCGAGGATGTCTATGCCCGCCGCGTCAACGAGCTTACGGCCGACAACGCCATCGATATCCTGCACGAGGAGGTCGGCGTGGTGTTTGGCCACGTGCTCGACAACGCCGGCGTCTTTAAGTGGGACGAAGCCGGCCGCGCCGCCCAACAGCGCTTTATCGACTCGCTATAGAGCACGGGCCCGAACGTTCAACAGCAGCCCGCACGACATAACCACCTACACGACAACGGTGCCCGCCGGCAACATCGCCGACGGGCGCCGTTTTCTGATGCAAGGGTAACTAATTTGCACCAAAACAAGGAGTGTCCCAAACTGCCGGCAGAAAAAGAACGTCCCCAGATGCCTACCTAAACCCTCACATTATTCGATGGAAAAACGTGATTGCCTCCCACATTATTCGATGGAAAGACGTGGTTCATTCCCACATTTTTCAATGGAAAGACCAAAACAGTCTTATACTAACCATGATCGTTAGGAGGCAGTATGCAGCGACAGCTAATGGACGCACTCATCGCTTGGAAATCTAGGGCAAACCGCAAGCCCCTCCTGCTTAAGGGGGCCCGCCAGACGGGAAAAACCTGGCTTCTTAACGAATTCGCAGGCCAGCAGTATCAAAACGTCATCCGCTTTGACTTTATGCTCGAACCGGGCGCACGTTCGCTGTTCGACGGAAGCCTTGACCCCAAACGCATCATCTCCCAGATAGAGCTCCTGCGCGGCCAGACCATAACGCCGACAGACACGCTCATCATCTTCGACGAAATCCAAGAGGCACCGCGTGGCATCACCTCGCTCAAATACTTCAACGAGCTGGCGCCGGAATACCATATCGTGGCAGCCGGCTCCTATATGGGGCTCGCGCTCCGACGCGAAAACGAGTCGTTCCCCGTCGGCAAGATCGACCAGCTCACCATGCGCCCCATGGGGTTTGTCGAGTTCGTTCGTGCCGTCGATGGCGATCCGCTCGCAGATGCCATCCTTGCCGCAGACATGGACCTGCTGACAAACGTTTCCGAAAAGCTCGAGCGCCTGCTCAAGGAATACCTCGTTGTCGGTGGCCTGCCAGAAGTTGTCTCCGCTTTCTCCGCCTCCCACGATTTCATCGAGGCCCGCAGGCTTCAGCAGCAAATCATCGAAGCTTATGAATCCGATTTTGGCAAGCATGCGCCAGCCCGCATCGTCGAGCGCATGAGGCTGGTTTGGAAATCCCTTCCCGGCCAACTCGCAAAGGAAAACAAGAAGTTCGTCTACGGTGCGCTCCGTCCCGGGGCGCGCGCACGCGATTTTGAGGAAAGCCTCCAGTGGCTCATGGACTATGGAATCGTTCATAAGGTACCACGTGTTTCCGCCCTAAGAGCACCGCTCACAAGCTACGAGGATCTCTCGGGCTTCAAGCTGTTCTGCATCGACACCGGCATCCTCGGAGCACTCTCCGGCCTCTCGCCAGCCATTGTTCTGAACGGGCCCGCTGTTTTTACGGAGTTCAAAGGCTCGCTGACCGAGCAATACGTCGCACAGGAGCTTTTGCTCCAAGGCAATACTCCCGCGTATTGGTCATCCTCCTCCGGCAATGCAGAGACTGACTTTGCCGTCGACCATGCGGGGACCGTGCTTCCGCTCGAGGTCAAGGCGGCAGAGAACCTCAAAGCAAAGAGCCTGAGGATTGCCTGCGAGAAGTTCAAGCTCGAGCGCTGCGTGAGAACATCGTTAGCGGCATATAGAGACGAAGGCACGCTCGTCAACATTCCGCTCTGGGAGATTGGGCAAATCGACAAGCTGGCATAGGCGCTGTGGAGGGGGTGTCCCGTAAGGAGTGTCCCAAACTGCCGGCAGAAAAGGAACGTCCCTATCTGCCGCATTCATTTAAGAACGTCCCCAATGACCACGCCGATGTTTTGGCCACGACAGCGAAAGCCCGCCAAAGCGAGCAAGGTGCCTTGAAGCGAGGCGGCATTGACCTTCTGGTCATGCCGCCGAAGCTGAAAGGCAGATTGCCGCTCTGGCGGGCTTGCAGCGTCGGCTGGTTACGCGGTTTGGTAAAACCGCGTAACTCTAAAGCTCCGTTACTTCAACGTTGTTGAAGATCTCATCCCAGCGGTCCATGACCAGGTGGCCGGTCTTGGGATCCATGGCGTTGAGCTTGCCGCAGGTATTGGCGGTCTTGAGCACCGTGACGTCGTCGGCACCAGCAGCAATGGCATGCGCAAAACCGGCGATGGTCGAGTCACCGGAACCCGTCGCGTTCACAGCCGCAATCGCGGGCGTCTTGGCGCGGAACGCGCGGCCCTCATGGAAGCCCACCGAACCGGCAGCGCCCATCGAAACGACAACCCAGGGGATACCGGCAAAACGGTCATCGGCGGCAAGCGCCTCGCGCAGGGCATCGACATCATCGGTCGTAAAGGACGTACCCAGCAGGCCGTTAAT
This sequence comes from Collinsella sp. CLA-ER-H6, assembly GCF_040092305.1. Classification (NCBI taxonomy): domain Bacteria; kingdom Bacillati; phylum Actinomycetota; class Coriobacteriia; order Coriobacteriales; family Coriobacteriaceae; genus Collinsella; species Collinsella sp. CLA-ER-H6. Next base: position 122,170 of record NZ_JBBNLS010000004.1, on the reverse strand, counting down.
CTCGGTCAGGTTGGGCTTTACGAGCTCAGGCTTAGCGTCGGACTCAAGCGCGGCCTCCAGCGATGCACCCGAGGTGTCGAGCAGCACCTTGGCGCCCGCCTCCTCGGCGATCTTGACGAGCTCGGCATAGTAGCCGGCATCGACGCCGCGCGGCAGCGAGCCCGAAAGCGTCACAACGTCCGCCTTCGCTGCAAGCTCGGCGAACTTGGCCGTAAAGGCCTCGAGCTCGGCCGGGGCGATCTGCGGGCCGCTCTCCAGCAGCTCGGTCTGGTTGCCCTCGTGCAGGATATTCAGGCAGACGCGCGTCTCGCCAGCGATGGGCACAAAGTCGTTCTTGACGCCATCGGCATCCATGAGCTCGGCCATATAGGCACCCATGTGACCGCCGAGCAGACCGGTCGCGAGCACATCGTCGCCCAACTGCAGCAGCACACGGCTCACGTTGAGGCCCTTGCCGCCAGCGGTCTTTTCGGGCGTCACACGGTTAACATCGTCGATGATCAGCTTATCGAGCTGATAGCGCGTATCAATCGACGGGTTCATGGTAACGGTCAGAATCATATTGAACTCCTGTTTCCGGGGCACGACACGCGCGGCCCCAAACATACGATAGCTCGTTAAAGGATCTCGATCTCAAAGCCGCGGGTGACGGTCTCCCCCGGCTTGGCCACCAGGCAGCCGCGCTTGTGCTCCAGAATATCGTCCTCGTCGGAGCAGGTGGACAGGCCGCCCCACGGTTCCACGGCCACAAAGTCGCCCTCGGGCTTGCTCCACACAATCAGGTACGGCATATCGGGGAACGTCAGGCGCACGCCCTTGTCCTCGGTCTTCTTGGTCAGCGTAACCACGCGGCTCTCGAGCACGTCAAAGATGGTCTCCGCGAAGTCGAAGAGCTCGTGGGTCAGCGGCAGGTTCTGGTCGATCATGGGGTTCTTGCTGCGATGCTCAACATCAATCAGACCCGTCGAAGGAACGGCAGTACAGAGCTCGGCGGCCTCGCGCTGATCAAAATGGAGCTCGTAGTCGTCATAGGACTCGCCCTCGTCAAGCGGGCACTTAAAGCCAGGGTGACCGCCCACAAAGAACGGCATGTCCTCGGTGCCCTCATTGGTCACCTCGTACGACACGGCCACCTTAGCCGCATCGATCGTGTAACGAGCAACGATCTTAAACGGATACGGGTACTGCTCGAGCAACTCGGCATGGTCGGCAGAGCTTAGACTCAGCGCAACCATGTTGTCGCTCTGCTCCTCGAGCTTCCACTCCTGTTTGCGCGCAAAGCCGTGGCGGGCGAGCTTAACCTCGCGGCCGCCCATGGTCATTGCGCGACCGTCACGAAGGCCGCCGCAGATCGGGAAGCAAATGGGTGCTTGGCCCGACCAGACCGCCGGGTCACCCTGCCACAGGTACTCACGGCCGTTGGCCGCAATAGAAGTGAACGATCCGCCAGCCGTGCTCAACGCAATGCGGACAGAGCCGTTATCAAGAACAAACTCCATGGGAATCTTCTCCTTCACATATCATCTCGCACGATCCATTGTGAACGTCGTGCCTTTAGCAGAAAGGTAATGAGGCAGCGCCGCAAACAAAAGAACAATGCACGTCCAGCCCGCTGGGCCAATTGGGCTGATAGAAAACCGGCCCGCGCCCCATCACAGAAACGCGAGCCATCAACGGACTAGTTAATTACGCCGGATACCCGCTAATCGTGGTACTCGCCGCGGTCCCACTTCTCGAGGAACTCGTCAAAGAAGTGCGGGTCAGCCTGAGCCTCGGCGTCGGCCTTATTGCAGGCATCGATCTTGGCGATCAGGGCATCGTGCTCGGGGGTCTTCTCGTAGGGCTCCTCCAGGAAGGCAAGCATGATATCGGCCATCAGGAACTCGCCGGTGATCTTGCCGCCAAAGCCCACGATGTTGGCGTTGAGCTCGCGACGAGCGTACAGGGCAGAGGTCATGTCGCGGACCAGGGCGCAGCGGGCGCCGGGAACCTTGTTGACGGCGTTGGTGATGCCGATGCCGGTGCCGCACAGGGCCACGCCAAAGTCGGCCTTGCCGCTGGCAACAGCCTCGCCCACGGCCTTACCGTAGATGGGATAGTGCGTACGGGTGTGGCTGTAGGTGCCGCAGTCGAGCACCTTGTAGCCAGCCTGCTCCAGGCGGTCGGCCAGATAGATCTTCTCGTCCGTAACGATATGGTCGCAACCGATTGCGATGGTCTTCTTCATCAGAACGTCCTTTCGTCTGAATTCACAAGTTGAGGTAGAAGTTCGAGTTCTCGGTGGCTCTCGTTAGGCCATCTTGTTGAGCATGTCGACACGGATCTGGTGACGGCCGCCGGCGTACTGTGCACGCAGGAACTCGCGGGCGATCTTCTTGGCGACCTCGGTGCCCACAACGCCCGGGCCCATGGTGACCATGCGCGAGCCGTTGTGCTCGCGGGTCATGTAGGCGGAACGCTCGTCGGAAATGTTGGCGACGACCATGCCCTTGATCTTGACGGCGGCCATATAGGAGCCGACGCCGTACTTATCGAATGCGAAGCCCTGGGAATCCTTGTGCTCCAGCAGGTCCTTGGCAACGGCGGTCGCGGAATCGACAAAGTCCGCGGCAGGGGTCTCGGAATAGTCGACGACCTCGTGACCGTCGGCGATGAGCATCTCCTTGATGGACTCCTTCATCGACATACCGTCGGCATCGGAAGCGATTACAACCCTCATGACATCCTCCTTGAGAGATACGCAGGTGCGTAGTTTCTGTTTGGAAGTGTTGAATCGCGTTCAGGTCCGGGCATCTGAATGTGCGGTTCTTCACTGTTCGTGTTTATTTGAACACATTCGAACATCAACTGCAAGAATTATTTGTTTATCTTTGTTCTTTTTTGAACAAATACCGTTTACGGATGATTGCTGACCGTTTGGGCCCGGCACGGACGTAGCGACCATGTGTTCAACAAACAAAAGGGCGGCCGAGAACGTGTCTCGGCCGCCCTTCTTACAGTTGATCTTCCAAAGAACGCTTTGCCGCCTACTCAGACTGCCTGCCCTTCTTGGCGTGCTTGGACGGAGCACCCAGAAAGCGGCCCGTCAAATAGTTCGCCGGGCCGGAAATATCGATCCCCAGCAGCACGTGTCCTAGCCACAGGAACGCCACGAGCACCAGCAGCGGGATAACGCACGAGGTCACGATCATCACGATGACGCCTTCAATCAGATTGGTCACCTGCTGCACGATCTCGTCGGTCATCTGCTTGGCGCCGCTGGTCACCGACGTAACAAGGCTCGATGCTCCATCAGTCAACTGCTCGAGCACGTTTTTGGACTCCGTGGCCTCGGATTTTTTCTTGTTCGATTTTGAGCTGGTCTCGGCTGACTTGTCCGTGGTGTCGGCCGCGTCCGCAGCCTTTTGCTCAGCCGCCTCGATGCTAACGCGATATGTTTCGTCGACCTTCTGCGACACCCAAACGCTTGCAGGCACCAACGCCATGCCAATTATGGCGACCACCAGCACACGCGTTGCCACGCGGCGAATGACCGCGCTCGTGCTCCAGCGTCCGTGAATGCCAAGCGACACCGCGAAGAGTACGAGCGAGAACGGAATCAGGATGCCCAGCCCGACCGACCATAAAATGGTCAGCAGATATTTTTCGAGGTAGAGCACGGCAAGCACGATACCCAAGTTTCCCGAAAGCTGCGCGAGCTGCTCGGCAACTGGCGTTCCCGTATCGCCCGGCAGCGCAGTGATACCCGCAGATAGGGCGACGCACGAGGTTGTGAGCGTCAAAACATTGCCCTTCTTTTGATCGATGACCTCGATGGTGGAGTCCCAAGTCTTGGTATCGGCAAAATGCGGACGAGCTACAAAGCCCGACAACAGCGCCAGTACCACGAGCGCAACGATAAAGCCAATCTGCAGCTTTTTGTTTGCGCACACGACATCGGACAGGCTGGGCTGCAGCTCGGTTACCGTCGTATGCTCGGTTATCTGGACAGGACGCCCACGAGCCATCTCGCGCGCATCTGTCTTTTGAATCAATCCGTTGTCCGGCATTTGGACACCTCCTCATTCCGGCCTGCATTGCGGATGGAAGTATACCCACCCATCGAAAAACCGAACGGGAGGGCGTGCAGAAGCTCCAAGACTGCCCCCAACGACTAGTCGTTTAAGAACGTCCCCAATGACTGTCTCGGGATGAGTTGCGGTGGAATAGGGATTGTTTTGCGCCCGCCGGCCCCTATTCAGTCCCCATTTCACCGCAACTTGGAGGAGGACAGAAAAAGCCCTGTCGCGGGTAGCGGCAGAGCTTTTGGAAGGGGACTTGGTTGTGAGGGCTCGTTAGGCGAGCTTGGCCTCGAGCTCGGCGATACGCTTGTAGGCATCGATGGTAAAGCGGGTCTGCTTCTCCAGGATCATAGTGGTCATGAGGGTGTCCTGAGCGTGAGCCATGATGAAGGTCATCTCCATCTCGCCACCGCCGGCCTCCTGCGAAAGCAGTTTGGTCTGCGTGTCGTGGGCACCGATGAGCGCATCGCTGGCATCCTTGTGCAGCTGTTCGGCCTTCTCAAAGTCACCCTCGCGAGCAGCATCGAGCGCTGCAAGCAGATCGGTCTGGGCGTCACCTGCGTATGCGACGATCTCGAATCCAACCATCGAGATTTCTTCTTTGGTTGCCATATTGCGTTCCTTTCACATATGAACCAATGGAGAGCATCGCGTCCGGGCATACGCGCTGCGTTGTGTATGACAGAAACAATAACATTCAAACAAAAAAGAACATCGCAAAACGTAATTTCGAACTATGAACGGTCACTTTTCGCCCGTGAACGGTTTTTAAACCAATCTGAACAATATCGAACACAATTAGCGGCAACCCAAACAGGGCCGCACCCTAACGCAAATCGCGCACCGTATCGCCCTCTACGAGCACACCGGGGATCAGCATGTGCTCCACGCCAGACGCACCCCCATCGGCGCCGGCAATCTTGTCGACCGCCCACATGCCGACGCGCTTGTTGTCAAAGCGCACCGTGGTCAGGCGACGGTCGGGCACGATATCGCCCAGGCTGTCATCAACACCCACCACGCTCACGTCCTGGGGTACGCGCTTTCCGCGCGACTCGAGTCCGCGAATGCAGCCGTAGGCCATGGCGTCGTTGGAGGCATAGATGGCAGTACAGGTCGGATCATCCGCCAGGGCCTGACCTGCGGCATATCCGCTCTGCGCCGTCCAATCGCCACGGATAAGTCGCGGTGGCTCAATGCCATGCGCGCGCAATGTCTCGCGCCAGCCTTCCTCGCGCCGCATGCCCGAAAGCGAGCGCTCGGGACACGAGATAAAGTGCACAGTCTTGTGCCCCCGCTCCAGCAAGTACTCGACCACCTGGCGCGAGCAATCGAACTGGTCGTTATCGACCGTTGAACAGAGCGGGTGCTCCAGCATGGTAACGAGCACCGTCTGCATGCCAGGTAGCGGCTCGAAGGTGCCAAAGTCCGCCGGCATGCGATTCATGATCACGACCATACCGTCCACTGGCAGTGCGCTCATACGCGACGATGCGCTCTCGAGGGTATAGGGATGTCCATCTACTTTAGTAAGGGTGATGGCATAGCCGTGCTTATCGGCGGCGGCGGCAAAGCCCTCCATACGGTCGAGATTGCCGGTGCCGGTAATGTTGAACATGGCGACGCCGACGGTCTTAAACTTACCGCGGCGCAGCGATCGACCGGCAAAATTGGGGCGATACCCCAGCTCGCGCATGGCGGCACGCACGCGTTCCTTGGTCTCGGGGCGCACGCTGGGCGAATCGTGCACAGTGCGCGAGACCGTCTGCTCCGAGACGCCCGCGAGGCGCGCCACATCCTTAACGGAAACCGATTTTTTAACAGCGCCCATAGGTCGATCTTTCTATGTCAACGATGCCATTAGTGGCACCCTACGCAGTCATTTTTAACGCCTTCAAGTATATCCAACGCCTCCCCCACCATACGCTCACCACCCAAAACCTACCGTTCACCGACATTTTTGCTTCCCTGAACGGCTTTTGTCACCAAAATGTTAACGTTGCCATTGTGCAAACACAGAGCCACCGGGCGGCTCAAACGTTTACGCGTAAGGAATCGACGGTTCGCAGGCACAGGAACCACCGGTTCGCGTCTTTTTTTGTGTCGCAAAATGGCAACGTCAACATTTTGGCAACCAAACGTCAAAAGCTACTATCGTTGCCAACCCACCGACTCTTAGGAGCTTTGCATGGAGCAACTCATCGCCATCATCGAAAAGGGCCAGCCCTTTTTCAACGCGATCGCCCGCAACAAGTACCTCAAGGCGATCCGTGACGGTTTTATCTCCGTCATCCCCATCATCATCTTCTCGTCCATCTTTTGCCTGGTAGCCTCGGTCCCCAACATCTGGGGTTTCTACTGGCCCGATGACATCAACAACGCCCTGTGGAAGTGCTACAACTACTCCATGGGCATCCTGGCCATCGCCTGCGCCGCCACCACGGCCAAGCACTTCGCCGACGCTCAGAACCGCGATCTGCCCAAGAACAACCAGATCAACTTTATCTCGTGCATGTGCGCGGCCATCATCGGCTTCTTGCTCCTTTCGAGCGACACCATCGCCACAGACGCCGCCAGCGGCTTCAACACCACCTACCTTGGTTCCAAGGGCCTGCTGACCGCTTTCATCGCTGCGTTTGTGACCGGCATCATCTACAAGTTCTTCATTAAGCGCAACATCACCGTCAAGATGCCCGAGCAGGTTCCGCCCAACATCTCGCAGACCTTTAAGGACATCATCCCCTTCTCCGTCTGCATCACCGTCTTTTGGGTCTTTGACATCGTCTTCCGCGCTGCTTTTGGCTTCTGCTTTGCCCAGGGCGTCATCCAGGTGTTCCAGCCCCTGTTCACCGCTGCCGACGGCTATATCGGCCTCGCTGTGATTTACGGCGCCATGAGCCTCTTCTGGTTCGTCGGCGTCCACGGCCCCTCGATCGTCGAGCCCGCCATCGCCGCCGCTCTCGTTGCCAACATGACCGACAACCTAGCTGCGTTCCAGGCTGGCCAGCACGCTTCCGCCGTCCTGACCCAGGGTGCCCAGTACTTCGTCGTCTGCATGGGCGGCACCGGCGCCACGCTCGTCCTGGTCTTTATGTTCTGCTTCCTAGCCAAGTCCCAGGAGATGCGCGCCGTCGGTAAGGCCGCCATCGTCCCCGTCTGCTTTGCCGTCAACGAGCCGCTGCTGTTCGCCGCGCCCATCGTGCTCAACCCCGTCTTCTTTGTCCCGTTTGTCTTTGCCCCGATCGCCAACATCTGGATCCTCAAGATCTTTATCGACTTCTTGGGCATGAACGGCTTTATGTACACCCTGCCTTGGACCGTCCCCGGGCCCATCGGCACCATCATGGGCCTGGGCTTCCAGCCGCTCGCTTTTGTGATGCTCGCCCTTATCCTGGTCGTCGACTTCGTTCTGTACTATCCGTTCTTCCGTGCCTATGACGCCCAGAAGTGCGCCGAGGAGGCCGAGATTTCCCAGGAGGAGCTCGCCGCCAAGAACGCCGAGAAGGCCGCCAAGCTCAACGATGCCTTCCAGGGCAAGGCCGACGCCAAGAGCGTTGCCGCCGGCGCTGCTGCCGAGGCCGTGAAGGCCGACGCTCCCGCCGCTTCCGCAGCACCCGCTGCCGAGGCAACGGCCACCAGCGACCTCAACGGCAAGCGCGTGCTCGTGCTCTGCCAGGGCGGCGGAACCTCGGGCCTGCTCGCCAACGCGCTGGCCAAGGCTGCTAAAGAGCGCGGCATCAATCTTGAGACCGCTGCCGAGGCATATGGCAACCACGTCGACATGCTCCCCGACTTTGACCTGGTCGTACTGGCCCCGCAGGCCGCAAGCTACCTGGCCGACCTGCAGAAGGACTGCGAGCGCGTGGGCAACAAGTGCGTCGCCTGCCGTGGCAAGCAGTACATCGAACTCTCCCAGAACGGCGATAAGTCTCTCGCCTTCGTAAGCGAGCAACTCTCGAAGTAAGTAACGCTCAGGGCCAGCCGACCATCCAAGACCGACTGGCCCTTCGATTTAGACGATTGGATCATCATGTCCGTTAACCCTGCTAGCGTCACCAACCCGCCCGCGCAGTTTCCCGAGGACTTTGTCTTTGGCGGCGCCACTGCTGCCTACCAGGTAGAGGGCGAGACCCGCACTCACGGTAAGGGCAAGGTTGCCTGGGACGACTTCCTGAAGGCCCAGGGGCGCTTCTCCCCCGATCCCGCTTCGGACTTCTACAACCAGTACCCCGTCGATCTGGAACTGTGCGAGGAGTTTGGCATCAACGGAATTCGCCTCTCTATCGCCTGGAGCCGCATCTTCCCCAACGGTACCGGCGAAATCAACCCCGAGGGTGTCCAGTTCTATCACGACCTTTTCGCCGAGTGCCACAAGCACCACGTTGAGCCGTTTGTCACGCTGCATCACTTCGATACGCCACTTCCCCTCTTTGAGAAGGGCGACTTCCTCAACCGCGAGACCATCGACGCCTTTGTGGACTTTGCCACCTTCTGCTTTAAGGAGTACGCCGACCAGGTGACCTATTGGTTCACCTTTAACGAGATCTGGGCCGACGCCTCCAACACCTACATCGAGGGCACCTTCCCCGGTGGCGTCAAGGCGCATCTGGCCGAGGCTTTCCAGTGCGAGCACAACATGATGCTCGCCCACGCCAAGGCAGTACTGGCCTTCCACAACGGCGGCTTTAAGGGCAAGATCGGCGTCATCCAGTCGCTGGAGTTTAAGTATCCGCTCAACGAGAACGACCCCGCCGACATCAAAGCCGCCAACAACGAGCACGTGCTGCAAAACCAGTTCTTGCTCGACGCCACCTTCCGCGGCGACTACGCGCCCGACACCCTCGAGTGCGCCAACCGCCTGGCCGCCGTCTCGGGCGGCACCATCGAGATCTTGGACGAGGATCTGGAAATCATGCGCGAGGCCGCGCTCTACAACGACTACCTGGGCGTTAACAACTACCAGTGCCGATTCTTGAAGGCCTACGATGGCGAAAACGACCTGCACCACAACGGTACGGGAGAGAAGGGCACCGGCCGCTGGCGCGTTAAGGGCATTGGCGAGCATGTGAACAAGCCTGGCATCCCCACCACCGACTGGGACTGGATCATCTATCCCGAGGGCCTGTTCGATCTGCTCGTCTACATTAAACAGCGCTACCCCAACTACAAGCAGATCTTCATCACCGAGAACGGCATGGGCTACAAGGACCCCTACAAGGACGGTTTTGTGGACGACCAGCCGCGCATCGACTACATCGAGCAGCACCTGCGTTGGCTGCTCAAGGCCATGGAGGTGGGCGTCAACGTGGGCGGCTACTTCCTGTGGAGCCTGCAGGATCAGTTCTCCTGGACCAATGGCTACAACAAGCGTTACGGCTTCTTTTACGTTGACTTTGAAACCCAGAAGCGCACGCCCAAGGCAAGCGCCTACTGGTACAAGCACGTGGCGCAGACCCGTCGTCTGGACTAGTGGCTGGCGGGGTTGCCCGCTCACACAACCTGTCCCCATTTCTCAGCCGGGGGCGGCACGTCACACGGCGCGCCGCCCCCGGTCTTTTTGTTTTTGGGCTGGTCGGGAGCCGTTTGTCTCGATCTGTAACATCTAGCCGAGTTTTTTGGTCCTAGCTGTTACAGATTGAGACGAACAGGATTGCTCTTTCCGAAGAATCTAAATCTGTAACACGTAGCCCGCTTTTGACCGTCTACCTGTTACAAATCGAGACAAACGGAGTAGGACCTAACCCCGTATGTCCCTAACAGTCGAGCGTTCGACCAGCGTACTCGGCACATGAATCGCCTCGATAGACGAGCTCTCTCCAATCGCCGCCTCAAACGCAAGCTTACCGACACCGCGCAAATCAAATCGCAGCGTCGTCAGCCGATTGTGAGGAACAAGTCCCTCGAGTGCGTCGTCGATACCAACCACGCTCACGTCGTCGGGCACGGACAGGCCCGCGTTCTCGAGCGCGGCGATAACGCCCAGCGCCATCTGGTCATTTGCCGCAAGCACGGCAGTCGGCGCCTGCGACCCGCCGGCAAGCACCTCGGCCGCAATCCGCTCGCCCATGGCGTACCCACTGTCCGCACTCCAATCGCCACGCAGCATCGGAGCGGCATCGACATGAGCACGACCCAGCGTATCGCGCCAACCGGCCTCACGAAAACGCGAGGAAATCGAGTTTTCCGGACCCGCCACAAACCGCATATTCGAGTGACCATGTTCCAGCAGATAATTGGTCAACAGCTCGCACGAACCATACTGGTCGGAGTCGATCGTCGTGCAGCGCGGATGCGCATACATGGACAGGATGACCGTTCGCACTCCCGGCTGGGGAACAAACTCCTCAAAATCGGGAGCCATGCGGTTCATGTTGAGAATCATGCCGTCGACGGGTCGCTCGACCATGCGGCGCGAGGCATCGGCAAGTGTATAGGGCTTGTCGCCGCCCATCTCGATCATAGTGACGGCAAAATCGTGCTCGCGCGCCGCTTGCATGATACCCTCGAGCGTCGCCAGGTTACCGACACGTGTGATGTTGTACATGCACAGGCCAATAGAACGATACGACCCGCCGTGCAACGCCGCTCCAGCAAAATTGGGACGAAAGCCCAGCTCTTCCATGGCGGCCAGCACACGCTTGCGCGTCTTTTCCGTCACGTTGGGCATACCGTTGACCACGCGAGACACAGTCTGGCGGCTCACGCCAGCGAGCGCCGCAACCTCTGCCGCGCTCGCCGAATGACCATTCCTTGTCTGCTGAGCCATGCCTTCCACGCTAACCTGCTTCCCAACTATTCCCCGCGCCCATGGCGCATCGTACATACATCGATAACGTGCTCATGATACCCGATCCATATACCACAACATGAAAACTTCTGTCAATCAAAACCGCTTACCGAACAAATACAACCGTTCGCGGCTGTTTGAAGTTGTTTTGTTTCTATACATCCCAGCCGGATGTTAACGTGCTCATTGTCAAATGTTCACGTGCTCATTTTGGTTCTAATCATTTTAAGATAGTGTTTATCGGGCTTTTTCACCGCTGAACGCTAACCAGGGAGCCTCCTGAGCGCAAACGCACAATATCGAACAGCGAGACGAGAGGGTGTATGCATATGTCTTTGCTAAACCGCGTACAGCAGCTGCCGAAGGGCTTTGTTTGGGGCGCCGCAACCGCCGCGTACCAAACGGAAGGTTCCACGAAGGTGGCAGGCAAGGGTAAGACCATGTGGGACGATTACCTTGTCGCCCAGGGTCGCTTTTTGCCCGACCCGGCCAGTGATTTCTACAACCGCTACGAGGAGGATATCCGCCTTTCTGCCGAGCATGGACTCAACGCCATCCGTGTGTCCATCGCCTGGACCCGCATCTTCCCCAACGGCGACGATGCCGAGCCCCTCGCCGAGGGCGTTAAGCACTACCACGAGCTGTTCGCCTGCTGCAAAAAGTATGGCGTCGAGCCCTATGTGTCCCTGCATCACTTTGACTCCCCCGCCGCCCTGTTCAACCAGGGCGACTGGCTCAACCGCAAGACCGTCGACGCCTATGTGCGCTATGCCGAGTTCTGCTTCCGCGAGTTCCGCGAGGTCAAGAATTGGTTCACCATCAACGAGCTCATCAGCCTCTCGCACTCCCAATACATCCAAGGCAACTTCCCGCCCAACCATCACTTTGATGTGACGAGCGGCATCCAGAGCCAGCACAACGAGCTCGTTGCCCACGCCCGCGCCGTCAACCTGTATAAGGATCTTGACGAGACCGAGCACCTGGGCGGACGCATTGGCATGGTCAACGTCCTGACGCCGGCATATCCTGCCACAGACTCGCCCGCCGACCAGCACGCCGCCGACCTGTACAACGCCTTCTACACCGACTTCATCATGGACGGCGCCTTCCTGGGTCACTACTCCGCGCGCACCCTCTCACTCATCAACGAGATTCTGCGTGCCAACAACGCCACGCTTACGGTTGAGGACAGCGACATGGAGGAGCTCGCCAAGGCGGCGCCCCGCAACGATATGTTCGGCCTCAACTACTATCAGTCGGCGTTTATCGCCGCCTACGATGGCGAGTCCACCAACAGCTTTAACGGCACCGGAGACAAGGGCACCTCGTGCTTTAAGTTTAAGGGCGTCGGGCAGCAGGTCGATATGCCGGGTATCCCCACCACCGACTGGGATTGGCTCATCTACCCGCAAGGCCTCTACGACACGCTCAAGCACATCAGTGCCACCTATCCCAACCTCCCCGTCATCTATATCACCGAAAACGGCCTGGGCCACAAGGACCCCGAGCCCGACGCAAACGGCATCGTCGCCGATCCCGAGCGCATCGACTTTGTCGACCAGCACATGGAGAAGGTGCTCCGGGCGCGCGCCGAGGGCGTCGACGTCCAGGGCTACTTTATCTGGAGCCTGCAGGACCAGTTCTCGTGGGCCAACGGCTATAACAAGCGCTACGGCCTGTTCTACATCGACTTCGACACGCAAAAACGCTACATCAAGCAGTCGGCACTCTGGTACAAGGAGCTCGCCGACACTATGGCGGACGCGCAGTAGCGCATCGCCTCGCTTTCCCCCGAGAGGGGAGCGGCCCTATGCGATACAAACCCAGCCGCTCCCCTCTCTCCCCCTGGGACCGACCCCGCCTGCACCCGGGCTTTTAGCAAGCGGGAGACCATATAGGTTTTCAACGTCCATGCCATTAAGATTTCATGCAAAGAGGAGCGTGAACTATGGAATCGATCGTTAAGTTCTTGGAGAAAGGTCAGCCGTACTTCGACAAGGTCTCTAAGAACATCTACCTTCAGGCCATTAAAGACGGCTTTTTGGCAGCAATGCCCATCATCCTGTCTTCTTCTGTCTTCCTGCTTATTTCGACCCTGCCGGGCGTTGTCGCCACGGTCGGCGGCTTTACGCTGCCCGACTGGTGGAACGTCGACGTCGTGAACTTCTGCAACAAGGTTTACAACTTCACGATGGGCGTCGTGGGCATCATGGTCGCCGGCACCACCGCAAGCGCGCTGACCGGCTCCAAGAACCGCCGCATGCCTGCCGGCAAGGCCATCAACGCCACGAGCACCATGGTCGCCGCCATGTGCGCTATGCTCATCTTGGCCGTTACCCAGACGAGTGCCAAGATCGACGGCGCCGATGTCTCGGTGTTCTTTACCGACAACATGGGCACCAAGGGCCTACTGAGCTCCTTTGTCGCCGCATTTGCCACGGTCAACATCTATGCCTTCTGCATTAAGCGAGACATCACCATCAAGCTGCCCAAAGAAGTCCCCGGCGCCATCGCCCAGAACTTCCGCGACATCTTCGCCTTCAGCTTCTCCATCCTGTTTGTCGCCGTCATCGACGTTATCTGCCGCACCTGCTTGGCCGTCCCGTTTGCCAACGTCATCTCCACGCTGGTGAGCCCGCTGTTCGCCGCTGCCGATTCCTACGCCGGCCTCGCCCTCATCTGGTTCATGATCCCGCTGTTCTGGTTCATGGGCATCCACGGCCCCTCGGTCGTTAAGCCTGCCCTCAACGCCGCGCTGTTTGGCAACATCACCACCAACCTCGCCACGCTGCAGGCCGGCGGTCACCCCGCCCTCGCCCTGACCGAGAACTTCGGTAACTACATCGGCGAACTCGGCGGCACCGGCGCCACGTTCATTGTCCCGATCATCTTCCTGCTCTTTATGCGCTCCAAGCAGCTCAAGGCCGTCGGCAAAGCCTCTGTCGTACCCGTGATGTTCGCCGTCAACGAACCGCTGCTGTTCGCCGCGCCCATCATCCTCAACCCGTACTTCCTGATCCCGTTCCTGTTTGCCCCCGTGGCCAACGTCCTCATTGGTAAGTTCTTCATCGACTTTTTGGGCATGAACGGCTTTATCTATGCCATGCCGTGGGCACTCCCCGGACCGATCGGCACCTTCATCGACACCAACTTCCAGCCGATCTCTCTGGTCCTGGTTGTCGTCCTGCTGGTCGTTGACTTCTTAATCTACTACCCGTTCTGCAAGGCCTACGACAACGTCCTGTGCAAGCAGGAGGCCGAGACCCTGGCCGAAGAAGAGGCCGAGGAGACCAAGGCCGTCAAGACCGCTGCCGCCCCCGCCGTTGAGGCTCCTGTTGTCGAGACCGCTTCTGCCACTGAGGCCTCCGCAGCTCCGTCCGCCCTTAAGGGCAAGGATCTGAGGGTTCTGGTTCTGTGCGCTGGCGCCGGCACCTCTGCACTGCTCGCCAACGCGCTTAAGGAAGGCGCCGACGAGCTGGGCATCGACATTACCGCCAACGCCGGTGCCTACGGCAGCCACTACGCCATCATGGACCAGTACAACGTCATCGTCCTGGCTCCGCAGGTTCGCACCTATTACAACGAGATGAAGGCCGACACCGACCGCCTGGGCATCACGCTGCTGTCGCCCAAGGGCAAACAGTACATCGACCTCACTAAGGATCCCAAGGGTGCCGTCGCCTGGATCGAGGAAAACCTCGAGGCATAAAACGCTGACGCCACCTGCCGCTCGCAGAAAAAAAATGGCCCGTGCATCGATGCGTGATGCGCGGGCCATTTTGTTTAGACCGCACCCGTCCTCCTGTTCATCTCAATCTGTAACATCTAGCCGAGTTTTTCGGTCCAAGCTGTTACAGATTTAGACGAACGGGCGGCCCGGGCCGAACAATCTCGATTTGTAACATGTAGACCACTTTTGACCGTCTAGTTGTTACAGATCGAGACAAACGGAATAAGCTGGACCGAATTGTCTAAATCTGTAACATCTAGCTGAGATTTTCGGCCCTACCTATTACAGATTTAGACGAACAGGCCGAGCACGTCTACGCCCGCAGGTCCTTTACGCTGGAACGCTCGACCAACACGCCCGACACAAGCGTGCGGCTTCTGGAGCTCGGGGCTTCTAGGCCCGCGACGACCTCGTTGAGCGCACGGACGCCCAGCTCGCGGTGGCGAAACTTCACCGACGTCAGAATCGAGTTGGGAATCGTCTTGTAAAGCTCGTCATCAAAGCCGATCACGGACACATCATCGGGCACACTGAGCCCTTTGTCACGTAGAGCCATCATCACGCCGTTTGCCATGCAGTCGTTAGCAGCAAGGACCGCCGTGCAATCGGGCTTATCGGCAAGCACAAGGCCCGCGGCATAGCCACTATCCGCATTCCAATCGCCTTGCAGAGGCTCGGGCGGCTCAATGCCACGTGCCTCGAGTGCCGCACGCCAACCTTTCATACGACACTGGCTCGACAGCGACTCTTTCTTACCAGAGACGAAGTATACGTTCTTGTGCCCGCGATTTAAGAAGTACTCGCACGCCATGCGCGCACCACCCTCTTGATCGTCACTAACGGTAGAGCAGGTAGGATGCTCCATCGGCGTGATAATCACCGTCTTGAGGTCTTTCGGTGCCTCAAAGGTATCAAAGTCATCGACCATCTGACGCAGGTTGAAGATCATGCCATCAACAGGCAGCTGCGACATCCTGCGCGCCGCTTCGGCAAGGGTCATCTTC
Source organism: Collinsella sp. CLA-ER-H6 (assembly GCF_040092305.1). Classification (NCBI taxonomy): domain Bacteria; kingdom Bacillati; phylum Actinomycetota; class Coriobacteriia; order Coriobacteriales; family Coriobacteriaceae; genus Collinsella; species Collinsella sp. CLA-ER-H6. The sequence continues at coordinate 106,588 of NZ_JBBNLS010000004.1, read as the reverse complement.
TCCCCCGCCCGCTTTTTGATCATCGTAAGCGCAAATCCACGCTCTTCGGCGGCATCGGCGATACCGTCAATCATGTCCACGGCGCCGCCCGACAAGTGAAACAGCACGACGCCGATGCACCCGTAACGGCCCAACTTGAGTGAACGCGCGGCAAAATTCGCCCGGAACCCAAGCGCCTCCATGGCCGCATGGACCTTATCGCGTGTCGACTCTCGCACGCTATCGGGCTCGTTGATCACGCGCGAAACCGTCTTGAGAGAAACACCAGCGGCAATCGCCACATCATTCATTGAGACATTTTTCTTGTCCATCGTTGCCACTGCTTCTCCACTCGGTTCTCTATCGCTTGCTTTTTGCGTTCTAGCATACACTACCTGCCCGACTGACAAATCAACCGTTTACCGGACAATACCGACCGCTCACCCGTATATCCTTGTTGCTCTTCCAAAAATGTCTTACGTTGTCATTAACGAAATGACAACGTTGTCATTTCGCAAGGCCTTCCTTAAGCAGGAAGGTTTCCGGGCAGTCCTGACCATCCATCGACGACCAGTTCCATCCACATGCATCGCGCATCAAGTAGCAAAGGAGCTCTATGGACGCCATCGTAAAGATGCTCGAAAAGCATCAACCGTTCTTTGAGAAGATCTCGAGGAACGTCTACCTCCAGGCCATTAAGGACGGATTCCTTGGGTGCATGCCCATCGTCCTCACCTCTTCGATCTTTCTGTTGATCGCCACCCTTCCTGGCGTAGTTGGCATCACGCTGCCCCAGCCGCTCATCGACTGGTGCAACAAGCTGTACAACTTCACCATGGGCGTCATGGGCATCATGGTTGCCGGCACCACCGCCAAGAACTTCACGGCTTCCATGAACCGTCGCATGCCCGCCGGCAAGGTGCTCAACGACGGTTCCACCATGGTGGCCGCCCAGTGCAGCATGCTGCTGCTCGCAGTCACGCAGTTCACCACCAAGTTCAACGGCTCCGAACTTTCGGTCTTCGATTGCACCAGCATGGGCACGCGCGGTCTGTTCTCGGCCTATATCGCCGCGTTCATTACCGTGTGGGTTTATAAGTTCTGCGTCTCGCGCGATCTGACCATTAAGCTGCCCAAGGAGGTCCCGGGCGCCATCGCTCAGAACTTCCGCGACATCATCCCCTTTGGCGGCGCCGTCATCATCTGCGGCATCATCGATGTGGTTGTGCGCAACCTCATGGGCGTTCCGTTCTCCGAGCTGCTCATCAAGCTGCTCTCCCCGCTCTTTACCGCTGCAGAAACCTATCCTGGCCTTATCCTTATCCAGGCAGCCACCGCGTTCTTCTGGTTCATCGGCGTCCACGGCCCCTCGATCGTCCAGCCGGGCATCGACCCCATCCGTCTTGCCAACCAGGCCGAGAACCTGCAGGTTCTGCTGGCCGGTGGCCACCCCGCCCACTCCCTCACCTTTAACATGTCGCTCGTGGGTGAGTTCGGCGGCACCGGCGCCACCTTCATCGTGCCGCTTCTGCTGATTCTCTTTATGAAGTCCAAGCAGCTCAAAGCCGTCGGTAAGGCCTCGATTGTTCCTGTTGCCTTTGCCGTCAACGAACCGCTGCTCTTTGGCGCGCCGATGATCCTTAACCCCTACATGCTCATCCCCTTTGTTGCCGCCGGCTGCGTCAACGTGAGCGTTGCCAAGTTCTTTATCGATAACGTAGGCATGAACGGCCTCTCCTTCGTGGTGCCTTGGGCCACCCCCGCCCCCATCGGCATCTTCATCACCACGAACTTCCAGCTTATCGCCCTGGTATTTGTCGCGATCATCATCTTACTGGACGCCATCATCTACCTGCCGTTCTTGAAGGCATACGATAAGCTGCTCTGCGACCAGGAGGCCGAGCGCGCCGCCGAGCTGGGTCTCGAGTCCAATGGTGCCGCTGCCATCGCCGCCGACGCCTCTGCGCCCGCTGTCGAGCAGGCCACCGCTTCCGTCGAGACGACCGCCGCTGCCGCCGAAAGCAAGCCTGTCGCCGATCAGCCCGAGCCTGCCGCCGACGCATCCGCTAAGAAGGATGTCGACGGCCTGAAGGTCCTCGTCCTGTGCGCCGGTGCCGGCACCTCTGCCATGCTTGCCAACGCCATCAAGGAAGGTGCCGCGCAGACCGGAGAGAACATCGCTTCCTCCGCAGGCGCCTATGGTCAGCACACTGCCATCATGGATCAGTACGACGTTATCGTGCTTGCCCCGCAGGTTCGTAGCTACTACAACGACATGAAGGCCGACACCGATCGCCTGGGCATTAAGCTGCTCGCCCCGCGCGGTAAGGAATATATCGACCTTACTCGCGACCCCGCCGGCGCCATTAAGTGGCTCCGCGAGAACCTCGACTAGTTTCCTCCCTCTGTTGGTGCCCGGATCCCCAGTTCGGGCACCTCTCCCTATTCGTATCCCACAGAAAGGATGACTCATGACCAACCCCATGCAGTTCCCCGACGGCTTTGTCTTTGGCGGCGCCACCGCTGCTTACCAGGTTGAGGGCGAGACCCGTACGCACGGCAAGGGCAAAGTGCCCTGGGACGATTTCCTGGCAGCCCAGGGTCGCTTCTCCCCCGATCCCGCAAGCGATTTCTACAACAAGTACCCGGTCGATATCGACCTGTGCCAGCGTTTTGGCATCAACGGTATCCGTGTCTCCATCGCTTGGAGCCGTATCTTCCCCAGTGGCACCGGCGAGATTAACCCCGAGGGCGTCGCTTTCTATCACGAGCTTTTCGCCACCTGCAACAAAGCTGGCGTTATCCCCTATGTCACGCTCGATCACTTCGATACGCCCGAGGCCTTTTACCAGAACGGCGGCGAGGGATTCCTGACGCGCACGACGATCGACGCCTTTGTCGAGTACGCCAAGTTCTGCTTTGCCGAGTTCACCGAGGTCAAGCACTGGTTCACGTTTAACGAGATTCCCGCAACCGCCGAGGGCAGCTTTATCGTCGGCAACTGGCCGCACGGCGAGAAGTACCGCCTGGACAAGGCCTTCCAGCTCATGCACAACATGATGGTGGCCCACGCCAAGGCTGTCGTCGCCTTCCATGAGGGCGGCTTTGAGGGCGAGATCGGCATTGTTCAGAACCTGGAGCCCAAGTATCCCCTCGATCCCAACAGCGCTGCCGACTGCGAGGCAGCTCGCATGGCCGACGTCATCAACAACCGCTGGGTACTCGACGCCACCTTCCGTGGCCACTATGCAGCCGACACCATGGAAGCCGCAACCAAGCTTGCCCATATCGCCGGCGGCGAGCTCGACGTCCGCGACGAGGACATCGCCGCGCTGACCGCCGCGCTCCCCTACAACGATTGCTTGGGCGTCAACACGTACAAGTGCCAGTTCCTGCGTGCCGCCGAGGGCGAAAACGACATCAACCACAATGGCACCGGCGACAAGGGCTCCTCGCGCTGGTTCCTCAAGGGCGTGGGCGAGTCGTGCGTGCGCGAAGGCGTACCCACCACCGATTGGGACTGGATCATCTATCCCGAGGGCCTGTACGACCTGCTGCTCCGCATTAAGAACGATTACCCCAACTACAAGAAGATCTACATCACCGAGAACGGCATGGGCTATAAGGACGACTTCGAGGATGGCTTTATCGATGACGCCCCTCGTATCGACTACATGCGTCAGCATCTCGCGTGGATCCTCAAGGCAATCGACGGCGGCGTAAACGTCGACGGTTACTTTGTGTGGTCGCTGCAGGACCAGTTCTCCTGGACCAACGGCTACAACAAGCGTTATGGCCTGTTCTACATCGACTTTGAGACCCAGAAGCGCTATCCCAAGGCGAGCGCGTACTGGTACAAGAACGTCGCGGAGACCGGCCTGCTTATGGCCTAACTTTTGCCGCATACCCCCTGTCGGCCGCATGCGAATCCCTCCACGGGTTCGCATGCGGTCTTTTTGTTTTTGGTGAGCCCGTGCGGACCGTTTATCTCGATCTGTAACATCTAGCAGGGATTTTCAATCCTAACTGTTATAGATTTAGACGAACGGGCGACCAGGGCTGAAAGATCTCAATCTGTAACACGTAGCCCACTTTTAACCGTCTAACTGTTACAGATCAAGACAATAAGATAGTCAAATCCGAACTTTCCAAGCAGTTATGAACCATGGTTTCCAGTTTTCGGTATCACGAACATACTTTCGGTATCATTTAATGGTATTATGATATCGAAAGTATGTTCGTGATACCGAAAGGAGCCGCATGCACCAGTTCGATTACACCACAGTCCCAGCGGAACTCGAAGCAACTCCAATCACCAACCTCCTCCTCTCGATACGCGAGCATAAAGGCCGTCAGCTTGCTCTGAGTCAAGTCAAACCCGAGCTTCTATCGTCCCTAATGGAGGAGGCTAAGATCCAAAGCACCCGATCCTCCAACGGACTTGAAGGAATTGTTACCACCCAAAAAAGACTCAAAGCGATCATGGCGTATTCCGCCAAGCCAAGCTCCCGCGCAGAGGAAGAAATCGCTGGATACCGAGATGTGCTGTCGCTTATTCACGAGCAACACGATTCCATTCCCGTAACGCCATCGGTCATTCTGCAGTTGCATCGTGACCTCATGGCGCACACGGCAATCTCGTATGGAGGCCATTGGAAAGATGGCGATAACGAAATCGTCTCCATTGACGATCAAGGTAATCGATTTGTGCGCTTTAGGCCCCCTTCGGCTCTAGCAACCCCGGGACTTATTAAAGAAGCCTGCCAGTCCCTCAACGATGCTTTATCTCGCCAAGTTTGCGATCCCCTCCTTATATCGCTCCGCTTTATCTTCGATTTTGTTAGCATTCATCCCTTCAACGATGGCAATGGCAGGATGAGCCGGCTCCTTACAACGCTGCTGCTCGAAAAGACTGGATACGATGTTGCGCGTTACATCAGCATCGAACGACTTATTGAAGACAACAAAGCGCTTTACTACAACGCCCTCGCTGCAAGCTCCACTGGATGGAATGAAAATCAAAACACCGAAGTACCCTTTATCCGTTTCATGCTCGGAACAACCCTGGCCGCCTACCGACAGCTCGAGCAGCGTACCTTAATTGAATCAAGCACTCGTCCCATGTCGAAGCAAGCGCGCATCGCTGTTCTATTTCAACAGAGACCCGGCGTCATTAAGAAATCCGACATCCGGTCCAGCTGCCCCGATATCAGCGAGGTAACCGTTAAACGAACCCTCGGCCAGCTTGTTAGTTGCAGCGCAATCGAAAAAACAGGAGCGGGTCGTTCGACGGGCTACATACTCAAAGACGTCCATGCTCTAGAACTATTCTTGCAAGCCACAATACCCGATGGCGAGGCCGCAATAACAAAAGAGGCTTCAAAGGATAAGCTCCTTGAACGTGTAAACCACGCCGAGGATGAAAGCAGAGAAGGGCTCTATGAAGACTACGATTCATTCTCAAGGGACATAAAGACGAGATACGGAGTCTAGTCATATCTCAGAATAGCCTCATCCTTGTTGCCCAAAGTTATTTGCGCGTCATTGTGAAGCGGTAACCCCGCGCTGGCAAGGGCAAAAGTCCTCCTGCTGCGCTAGCTAGCAAATGACCTGCGCGTGCTCCTCGATGGCGGCACGGTCCTCGGCGGCAATACCCGGCTCACATACCACGGCGTCCAGGCTGTCCAGGCGGCAGAAAGTGCAGAAGTCGCGCCTGCCCATCCTGCTGGAGTCGGCAATCAGATAGCGCGCATCGGCCTTGCTAAAGGCGAGCTGCTGGATGCGGCCCTCGTCCATGTTGGACGTGGACACGTCGCCGTCCAGAATGCCGTTGGCACCGATAAACGCCGTGTCAATCCCTAGTGCGCGCAGGGCATCCTCGGCCATGGGGCCCACAAAGGCGGCGGTGCGGCGACGGTACATGCCGCCCACCAGGCACAGCTCGCAATCCTCGCGCGCCTCGAGCAGGCTAAAGGCCGAAAGCGAATTGGTCACATAGATGGAAGGCAGTTTGTCGGTGACTCGGAGAGCGCCAATGCGATCTCACGACGGTTGCGCTCATTGTCTCAATTAGATACTCAACGAAATACGGCCCCGCAGCTCAATAAGCTGCGGGGCCGTACCATACACCGACGAATCAACGACGAAGTGCATCCACTATTTAGCCAGCTCCTGAACGATCCAGTCAATTGCACCTTCGGGATCGTTGGTAAGGTCGATATACTCCTTGCCCCTTGTGGTGAGCAGTTTAATTCCAAGGCGATCGGTATCGGCCTTCATAGCGTCATAGTACATGCGTGCCTGGGGCGCCAGAACAATCACGTTGTACTGATCCATCGTCTCATAGTGGCTTCCGTACGCACCGGACTGAGAAACCAGATCGATACCCTTAGCAGCGGCACCTTCGCGAAGAGCATTTGCCAAGAGAGTCGAAGTGCCGGCACCCTGGCAAAGCACAAGCACGCGGATCTGCTCCGCCTTGTCCTTTACCGCCTCGAGAGCTTTTGCGACATTTTCCTGTGCGGCAATAGCATCTGCATCCGAGTTTCCTGCAGTCTCCTTTGCAGACTCTTCCAAACAAAGCTGATGGTCATACGCCTTGCAGAACGGATAGTAAATCACAAAGTCAACGACCAACAGCACTGCCATCAATACGAGAGAACGCAGATCGAGACCCGTGGTGAGGAACGCACCAATTGGGCCGGGAAGCGCCCACGGCATGGTATACATGGGGGCGTTCATTCCAATGACGTCAATGAAAAATTTACCGATAATGGCGTTGACCATAGGAGCCACTAGGAAGGGCACGAACATATAGGGATTGAGAACAATCGGCATACCGAAGATAACGGGCTCGTTAACTCCAAAAATCACCGGGATAATCGATGCCTTGCCCATGGCTTTAAGCTGCTTGGAGCGCATAAACATGATCAGGATAATAGGAACGATGAACGTGCAGCCAGAACCGCCCAGACCGCCGATGAAGCTTGTAAAGTCCTGCGTGAGAGCAATTGACGGGTGTCCACCTGCTTGGAAAACCTCAAGATTGGTAACGGTATTGCCGTAGAGCGCAGCATTGATCGGACTCATGACAACCGAAGCACCGTGGATACCCATAAATTGGAAAAGCGCGACCGCGCCTTCGATAAGCGCCATGCCAGGATAGGTGTCGACCGCGGAGAACAGCGGCGAGATGAGAGCGGATACCAAATTGGCGAACGGCACAGCAAGCAGCTTGCGGCTCGCAAGATCGATAAAAGCGCACGCAAGGATCGAAAACCCAAATGCAAAGATATCGCGAAAACTCTGCGCAATAGAGCCAGGGACCTCTTTGGGAAGCTTGATCGTCACATTATGGCTAATGCACACCTTATAGATATTAACGGTCAAGAATGCGGCTACGAACGCAGCGAGAAAACCCTTGGTTCCCATATAGCCGGTTTCAAAAACAGATGTATCTGCTCCGCCAATCGAGACAACATCGTTCGTCACCGATAGCAAGAGCATGCCGCACATGGCACAAACCATGCACGAGGTGGGGTTGAGAGATTTACCCGAAGGCATGCGACGGTTCATCGACATGGCAAGTGAGCTCGCCGTGGTGCCGGCCACCATAATGCCAAGAAGTCCCATGGTATATGCATAGATTTTATTGAAGAAATCCAGCACCTCAGACGGAAGCGTGATGCCTACATAGGCAGGGAGCGTCGAAAGAAGAAGGAACAGGCTCGAGAACAGCACAATTGGCATATTCGAGAGAAAGCCATCCTTAATTGCCACCAGATAAATGTTCCTCGAGATTTTGTCGAAGAGGGGCTGGTGTTTTTCAAGGAATTTGACGATAGCGTCCATAACACATCCTTTCATGATTCCCGGGCACACAACGATTTATCCGGACTCAACCGTCGTCGTCCCCGTTTGTATCCACTTATGTAAGTGAATACGTTCTTGTGCGAAATGTAATATCATTTGCGCGATTTGTCATAACCAATTCTTTTTCCGCTTTGTCGATATGTCAAGAATTCAAATACTTATTCGGTGAACGGTAGTTGATTAATATAATGTTTTCCCAGCTAAAGGCTATTTTTTTCGAGCAATACAATAAGCTTGCAACCGTTCACCGATTGGATATAACATATTGAATATATTGTTGTAACAATATTAGAGACAATGTCACAAGCCTGTCGTTCTAGTCAAAGGAAGTAACAATGCCCAAACGATTACTGAACATGTCCGCATCCGATTTTGCCGCCACGTCACCCATGGATCTAAAACAGGCAATTCTGGCTTCCGAGGGACGTACCATCATGGCGGAAAACGTACCCTCTTCCCAATTTCTCGGCGGCGTTACTAATGCAGAAATCGAACGTGCCGCAGGTGCCGACCTGCTTCTGTTTAACGCGCTCGATGTGTTCGATCCAGTTATTGCCGGTATTCCAGATGATCTCAATGAAAACCCGGTCACTTGGGTGAAGCGAGCATGCGGAAGGCCCATTGGCGTCAATCTGGAGCCAGTTGATAACGAGGCAGAGATGTCTGAATCCCGAACGGAAATCCCCATGGGTCGTCGCGTCTCTCCCAAGACCTTAGAAAAGGCTAACGAACTCGGATTTGATTTTATCTGCCTGACGGGCAACCCTGGAACCGGCGTCTCCAACGATGCAATCGCCCATTCGATTAAACTCTCCAAAGAGCATTTCAATGGCCTGGTCATAGCCGGAAAAATGCATGGAGCGGGCGTTGCGGAACCTGTCATGACGCTCGAAATTGCGCGCAAGTTTGTTGACCTCGGCGTCGATATCCTTCTCGTGCCAGCCCCCTACACCGTCCCTTGCTTCCAAGAAGCAGACCTGCGCGCCATCGTAGACTTTGTACGATCCCACAACGTAGGCAAGTCAATTGGAGAGAAGGTTCTCGTCATGGCGGCGAACGGGACGAGTCAAGACTCCTGCGACAGCGAGACCATTAAGAAAATAGGCCTTGCAGCAAAAGCAGCCGGCGCTGACCTCCAACATATCGGGGACTCCATGAACGGTATTTGCCTGCCCCAGAATATCTTCACGCTCGGACAAGCCCTTCGTGGATACAGGCATCAGATCGTCATGCTGAGCCGCTCTGTGATACGTTAAGGTTACCTTGCCCACGTTACATCCCGACTGAGGCAACCATCAGGTATAACCAACATGCAAACTGAGGCTCTAATGCTCGATACACACGAAAAACGGCCACTCTATTTACAGCTCACCGACGCGCTGCTCAAGCAGATCGTCGATGAATATCAAGCAGACGATAAACTTCCAACAGAAATGGAACTCTGCGACGAATACGCCGTAAGCAGAACAACCGTCCGACTTGCCATGAGTGAGCTGGAGCGTCGTGGAAGTATCTATCGAATCCAAGGTAAGGGATCGTTTGTTGCACCGAAACGCGTTAGCGAGCTCAATTCACTTTTAGACTTTGACTTTGCAAGCCATTGCGATGGCGTTGATCCGGATGCCATCACCAAACATTTCGGCGGCCTCACATCAGGTCGTCCAATTTCCGTAATGATGCTCCAACAATTTGGATGTCAAAGTCGCGATGAAATTCAGCGTCTTGAATTGACCTACGAACTTGAAGGCAGCTTCATAGGCGCTGATACGTTCTTCATTTCAAAGTCACGCGTTCCGAATAACCAGTTAGATTTTCAGGCATTTAGCAGAATCATGGACGACTTGTCCAAGTCTATCCAATCTGTTAGGGAAAGCTATAGAGCACGTCAGCTTAGCGATTCCGAAGCCAGTAATTATGGTGTTGCAAAACTTCCGGTCATCGAACTGACTCATTATGCTTACGACTCCGGAGGCAAACTAATCTCAATTGTCTGCCGCACCGTCTTAACTGGGCGGGTCCCTTATCAAAACTTTATTTTCAAGTCCTAATGTTCTTTTTCTTTTGTCTCGATCTGTAACACGTAGCCGAGTTTTTAAGTCCTAACCGTTACAGATCGAGACAAACAAGGTAGACCACGCCGAATTGTCTCAATCTGTAACACTAAGACCGGTTTTGGACGTCTAGATGTTACAGATTGAGATGAATGCACAGGTCAATCCTCTCAATCTCAATCTGTAACAACTAGCTGAATTTTTCGGTCCTAGCTGTTACAGATCGAGACAAACGGAATAGGCCGAGCCAAAAATCTAGATCTGTAACATATGACTCGCATTTGGCCGCCTAGATATCACAGGTTGAGACAATTTGATAGTGGAGTCCTCATTTGCGCGTCATATCGCGTAGCGCTGACGCGCTGGTTTCCACAATGACAGGAGGTAAAAGTCCCCCCCGCATCGCCCGTTGGCAATCCCGTAGCGCTAGCTAGCAAATGACCTGCGTATGCTCCTCGATGGCGGCACGATCTTCGGCGGCGATGCCCGGCTCGCACACCACGGCGTCCAGGCTGTCCAGACGGCAGAAGGTGTAGAAGTCGCGCTTGCCAATCTTGCTGGAATCGGCGATCAGATAGCGCGAGTCGGCCTTGCTAAAGGCGAGCTGCTGGATGCGGCCCTCTTCCATGTTAGACGTAGACACGTCGCCGTCCAAAATGCCGTTTGCGCCGATAAAGGCTGCGTCGATCCCCAGTGCGCGCAAGGTGTCCTCGGCCGTGGGGCCCACAAAGGCGGCAGTGCGGCGGCGGTACACGCCGCCCACCAGGCACAGTTCGCAGTCTTCGCGCGCCTCGAGCAGGTTAAACACCGAAAGCGAATTGGTCACAATGCGCAGGCGAAACGCCGGCAGCATCGAGGCCATCTGCTCAACCGTGGTGCCCGTGCCCAAAAAGATGGTCGAGCCTTCCTCGATAAGCTCCACAGAACGGCGCGCAATCTGCAACTTTTCCTCGGCATGCTTTGTGCGCTTTTCGCTGTGCGAATACTCATGGCGCAGCATAGCGTGTGGACGGCTCTGCGCACTGCGGGCTCCGCCGTGCACGCGCTCGATCTCGCCCAGGCTCGCAAGCTCCTCAAGGTCACGGCGGATCGTCATATCCGAGACACCTAACGCATCCGAAATCTCCTTGACCGAGACCGTTCCCTGTTCCTCGAGCAGCTGCCGAACCTTATCCTGTCGCTCCGCTTTAATCACGATGAGTCCTCGCTGTTCCACGCTCACGTCAATTCAAACAATAACGAACAAATTGTATCAGACTCGCGCGCGTCAGAAATGAACGCCCGCACAGCTCCAATCATCACTTTTTTGAGAAAAATACCCCCTGCTTTAGTGGGGTGTAGTGATAATCTCGCCTGTTCGCGCTACAGTTTGTCGGAAATACCTCGATGTTAGGAACCAAATGATCACTTCCGAGCTTTTCGGCACCGCGCCGTGCGGTACCCCCGTTCATCGTTACACCCTCAACGGGCCCGAGATCTGCGTTCGCATTATGGACTATGGCGCCACCGTGCTTGGTGTCGACGTGCCCGACATTCCCGGCAACGTGCGCGATGTGGTGCTGGGCTTCGATAAGCTCGAGGATTACTTTGACAACCCCGCCTGCTTTGGCGCGACCATCGGCCCCGTGGCAAACCGCACCGCGGGCGCCACGATCACCATCGCCGGCACGGACTGGCATATGCCCGCCAACGAGGGCGCCAACAACCTGCACAGCGATCTTGAGCACGGTCTGCATAAACGCGTGTGGGACGTTGAGCTCGACGAGGCCCATAACGCCGTGCGCATGACCACCTCGCTTGAGGATGGCGAACTGGGCCTTCCCGGCAACCGCACCTTTACGGCCGTGTTTACCGTTACACGCACCGGCGTCTTTCGCATCGAGTATGGCTGCGAGAGCGACCGCGCCACCTACGTGTCCATGACCAACCACACGTACTTTAACCTTGCCGGCCATAACGCCGGCATGGACTGCGAGCACTTCTTTGTTGCCAACGCTGCCCACTACCTGCCCATCAACGAGCAGAACATCCCCACCGGCGAGATCGCTCCGGTCGAAGGCACGCCGTTTGACTTCCGTGAGCTGCGCCCCGTCGCTCCTGGCATGGAAGCCGACGACCCGCAGATTAAGCAGGCCCGTGGCTACGATCACTGCCTGTGCATCGATGGCTATCAGTACGGCCGTAATCTGCGCCGCGCGATGCACGTCGAGGAGATGTGGACCGGTCGCGAGCTGGACTACTACACCACCGCCCCGGGCGTGCAGCTCTACACCGGCAACTGGCTGGGCGATGAGCACGCCAAGGACGATGCCAACTATGGCTGGGGCGCCGGCTTTGCCCTCGAGGCCGAGATGTACCCCGACACGCCGCACCAGCCGCTGTTCCCGCAGGGCATTGTGGGCCCGGATCACCCCTACAGCAATGTGATCGAGTACCACTTTATGAGGCACTAAGCCCACAACGCAACATATCGCACAGCAGCGCGCGCCGGCACCACCGCCGACGGGCGTTTTTCTATCCAGTCGAACGCCCGCTCGTTCGCGGCGTGGGTCGGCCTGACGCCCTCCGAGCACTCCAGCGGGGAGAGCGACCGCAGGGGCGCGATCACCAAGGCCGGCAACAAGCACCTGAGGAAGACGCTGGTCGAGGCCGCGTGGCGCTACCTGACGTGCTCGGGGCGGCCGAAGGACCTCGCCAAGGTCCAGGCCCCGGACCGGGTCGCCCGGAGGCATGCCGCCAAGGGCGTGCGGAGGCTTGTCGAGAGGCGCGAGGCCCTGCTCGCGCGCGGGGTCCACGGCAGAACGTCGCCACGGCGCGCGAGCTCGCCTGCTGGGTATGGGCGGTCGGCCTCATGGCCGAGGAGGCATAGGGGGGCGTTCCCCCGCACATAAGCCGATCACCCCGGAAGCGGTTGTATCCGAAGCCGTTGAGGCGAACCTCAGGTCCCTTTTCTGCGAGCGCCCGGGGCGCCACACGCGTGCACAGACTGTCGGTTCGACGAAGAAGCCTCAGCCGTAGCAACGGATTGCCCGGCGAGAGATCGCCGCGGGCGGATATTAAACTGCAAAGACGAGCGTCGGTAAGACACGCCGAGGTCGCCGCGGACGGGCTGATATAGGGAGGGGGCCTGACCCCACATCGTTGGGGCCAGGCCCGATTTTGCCTCTTGACAATGTCCTGCTCATATTAAAAGGACAGTCCCCAAGTGCCAAGGGTGTCCCCAACGACTAGTTGAATGGGGTCGGGATTGGAGCTGGGGAGGGAGCGGATTTCTAGCTCTATGCCGAGTTCTTGCAGCTCTTTGAAGGCGGCGACGTCTGTGTCGTCTACGGCAACTGTGGGCGTCGCGGGACGCTTGCCCTCCCCTGCTTGCATGTGACCGATACTGATCTTGGTAATGGGCACACCGCCCTTGACCAGCGCGAGCGCATCCGCGGGTGATGCCACCACAATCAGAATCAACTGCCGCGGCGTTGCGGTATGAATGATGTCGACGGTCCTTTGTACCGAGAAAAACCGCGTCCACACGCCCTCGGGCGCCGCGACCCTCATAGGCGCCCACATGCGCGAATCCGCCGCAATCTCGTCGTTGACGATTAGGACGAGGTTGGAACCCATAGCCTCGTTCCACAGCTCAACGTCTTGCCCGTAAATAAACCGGTCATCGATACGCGTGAGAAGGATCTTGGGTTGAGCCATGGCAGTCCCATTCTCTTTGAGACCCGTAAGAGCAAGACATCACGTCTCCAATATTAGTGCATTTAAAGTGAGAAAAGCCGTCAGAACCCTTGCGTGGATGTGCGATGTCCCGTATCATAGACAGCCGTTGACGCCTCAGTTGCGTCACCACATGGTCGCCAGCGTAGCTCAGTTGGTAGAGCACCGCTCTCGTAAAGCGGGGGTCACCGGTTCGAGCCCGGTCGCTGGCTCCATTGCACAAGATAGCCGCCTTCGGGCGGCTTTTTTGTTGCCGATTCGCCCACTCGGTGGACTTCGGATTTAATGCTTAGGGGGCGGGGATTTACCAAAGTGAAATTTTAATGAAAAGAAACCCAGCAGCAACAATTGCCATGGTGAGGGCTCGAATTGGCCATATAGATTTAAAATAGCCACGATACCTTCTCTTTTGCTGGAACGATATATCTATACAAGGTTGTGAGCGGAAAACAAAAATACGTCGATTGCTATCCGACAAACGGGTCTGGAATTGCATTCACCGGCATTTCGGGGCAGATTGATACACATGTACGAAAGGGAACCTTTGTGGTGCGTTGGGTTGGAGCTGCTGCAGGCCCGATATGGATTGCGGTCTTGCGCCCCGAAGTCCAAATAGATTTCTCTCTCTAGACGGGAAGTTGCTCATGGACGCCATATATGACGGAGATGACTGGGTCGATCATTATACTTGGCGCCTGGTCGGCTCGAACGACAATGGGGATGTTGTGTTTGATGGACTATGTCCAAAGCATCTCCATCCTTTTGTCTCGTCGTTAATTGAGAGTTCCGCTCGTGTTGCCCCCTACAGCTCGGCATCGCTTCATGATACGGACGTTTTGAAGACCATAAGGGAATCAATTGACAAGGGCACGATGAGCAGTTCGTTGTTCTCTCGGCTTGTGGGGCTGGATGAGATTCAATCGAAACGACTGCTTGCGGGCGAAAAGGTGGAACTCACTTATCGGTCGATGATTTCAATCCTGCGGCTAGCCGATGTTCTTCGCAAATAAACATCTCCCCTATTCAAAAACAGAAAACCCCGCCAGACGTGATTCCCCTAGGGAAAACACGCTTGACGGGGTCGTGGCGTGATTCCCCTAGGGAAATCACGCCATCAGGCGAACAGCTCAGCCGAGCAGTTCGTTACTCTTCCCAGTAAGCATCTGCAAGCAGCTTAAAGCAGATCTTCTTGACCGGCTGTGCGCCATCGCCCGGGAACTCGAGCGTGGGCATGTGAGGCTCGCCGGCAACAAACAGCGCGAACTTGTCGTCGGCAAGATCGCCGGCGATCGAAGCGTCGGAATCGACCAGATCGTAGTCGTCCTTCTCGTCAAACTCCTGAACCAACGTCAGGCTGCCCGTGGCAACCTTAAAGGCCTCGCGACCCTCGACATCGATCTGCAGGTCGTGATAGCGCTGATGCGTCTCATAGTGAGCCTCGGCCTCGGGACGCGTCGTGGGAGCCATGACGTTCGCATAGACCTTGTCGCCCAGAATCGGATGGCTGCCGACCTCGAGCTGCGCCGGGTCGTTCTCCTCGAGCCAGTCGATCAGCACGTCGAGGCCCTTGAGCATTCCGCGATACTCCTCGATATCGCCCAATGCACCGTAAATCATCTAAATCCCCTTTCGGATCGCTTCTTTGGCGGCTACTCGGCAAACGCGTTACCGACGCTGTTGCCACCCACATACGCCTCGACCAGGGTAAGGTCGGGATTGAACACGACAAACTCGGCGTCGCGCCCCGGCATAATGCTACCGCACTTGTCGTCGACATGAGCTAGCAAGCGATGCCGGGGCCGTCACCCAAGCTCTTACAGCTCGGTCACGACAACGCCGTTGTAGACCTCGTCCCAACGGTCCATGACCAGATGGCCGGTCATGGGATCCATGGCGTTGAGCTTGCCGCAGGTATTGGCGGTACGCAGCACCGTCTCGTCGTCTGCGCCAGCAGCGATGGCATGCGCGAAGCCTGCGATAGTGGAGTCACCAGAGCCCGTGGCGTTAACGGCAGGGATATCGGGCGTCTTTGCGCGGAACGCACGGCCGTTATGGAAGCCCACGGAGCCGGCGGCACCCATGGACACGACGACCCAGGGGATATCGGAGAAGCGGGCATCAGAGGCGAGCGCGGCGCGGAGCTCGTCCACATCGTCGGTGGTAAAGCTCGTGCCCAGAAGGCCGTTGATCTCGGTCAGGTTAGGCTTGACAAGCTCAGGCTTGACCTCGGACTTGAGCGCCGCCTCGAGCGAAGCACCCGAGGTATCGAGCAGCACCTTGGCGCCGGCGTTCTCGGCAATGCCCGTGATCTTGGCATAGTAGTCTGCCTCGACACCGCGGGGCAGCGAACCCGAGATGGTGACGACGTCGGCCTTGCTCGCAAGCTCGGTAAACTTGGCGGTAAAGGCATCGAGCTCCTCAGGGGCAATTGTCGGGCCGCTCTCGAGCAGCTCGGTCTGGTTGCCGGCATGAAGGATATTGAGGCAGATGCGGGTCTCGCCCTTGATGGGCACAAAGTCGTTGTTAATACCGTTGGCGTCCATGAGCTCGGCCATATAGGCGCCCATATGGCCACCAAGCAGGCCGGTTGCCACAACATCGTCGCCCAACTGACCAAGGACGCGGGCTACGTTAAGGCCCTTGCCGCCGGCGGTCTTTTCGGGCGTCACACGGTTGACGTCGTCGATGACGAGCTCATCGAGCTGATAGCGCGTATCGACAGACGGGTTCATCGTAACGGTGAGGATCATTTTTAGCTCCTTATCTCGCAGGCTCCTTGTGCCTCGCGATACGAGTCGACAAAACGGAATTACAGAATCTCAATCGTGAACGAGCGAACGACGGTCTCCTTGGGCTTGGCGACAAGGCAGCCGCGCTTATGCTCAAGCACATCGTCCTCATCGGAACAGGTCGAAAGACCGCCCCAAGGCTCAACCGCCACAAAATCGCCCTCGGGCTTGCTCCACACAATGAGATATGGGAAGCCCTCAAAGCTCAGGCGGACGCCCTTGTCCTCGCCCTTTTTGGAAAGCGTGACCTGACGGCTCTCGAGCACGTCAAAGATGGTCTCCGCAAAATCGAAGAGCTCATGTGACAGAGGCAGCGTCTTTCCCACCATGGGGTTCTTGGAGCGGTTTGCCACGTCAATCAAGCCAGTCGAAGGGACAGCGGTGCAAAGCTCCGCAGCCTCGTCCTTCTCAAAGCGCAGCTCGTAGTCCGTATAGGCCTCGCCCTCATCGAGCGGACACCTAAAGCCGGGATGACCGCCAATAAAGAACGGCATGTCCTCGGTGCCCTCGTTGGTGACCTCGTAGGAAACGCGCACGGCAGCGTCCTCGAGCGTATAGCGGGCGACAAGCTTAAACGGATACGGATAATCGCTCAGCAGCGCGGCGTTATCCTCCGAAGCCAGGCACATCGCCAGCTCGTTCTCGCTCTGGCTCAGCAGCTTCCACTCCTGTTTGCGCGCAAACCCATGGCGAGCGAGCTTTACATGATGCCCGGCAAACGTCATGGCGTTGTTATCGCGCAAGCCTCCGCAAATCGGGAAGCAAATCGGTGCCTGGCCGGACCACACGGCGGGATCGCCCTGCCACAGATACTCGCGACCTCCGGCCTCGATCGAGGTAAACGAACCACCAGCCGTGGACACCTTAATAGAAATCGAATCGTTGGAGAGAGCGTATTCCATTGCCCATCCTTTCGAACAACTGCTTTTTGCTCGCAAGTACCCGTCTCGGCCCTAACCAAAGGACAAACCCGCACGTTCATCGATGCGTCCGGTATCCCAGTCATGTAACGGGGTACCATACAGACATTGATGCAATTACAGCTGAAAGGCCTTCTTATGCGAACCATCATCCTCTACGCCTCGCGCCATCACGGCAATACGAAAAAGCTCGTGGACGCCATCGTCGAGGCACACCCCGAGATCGATACCCTCGACGTCAAGGCGCTCGGTAAAAACGAGTACCCCGACCTGCACGAATATCATCTGATCGGTGTCGCCACGGGCATCTATTACTCCGAGATCGACAAGGACATGGCACGCGTGCTCACGAACGTGCTGCAGCCGCAGGACAAGGTGTTTGGCCTTATGACCTACGGTGGCAAGAACAAATGGTACGGCAAGGATATCGATGGCATCTGCCGCATGAGGCAGGCTATCTTTATGGGTGTCTACGGCTGCCCAGGCTTTGATACGTGGGGACCGTTCAAACTCGCCGGCGGTGTCCAAAAGGGACACCCGACCGCTGAGGAAATTAAGGGCGCCGTCGACTTCTTCGACAAGATCGAAGACGAGTATGGCGACATCATCGTCGAAGAGTACGCCAAGCGCGAGAAGCGCCTAGCATACGAGAAGGAGCATCCTGCAGGAGGCCTGGTGGCCGGCGTTAAGCGCACGGCAAAGAAGATCGCTAACAAGCTGTAACTGTGAAGGTGCTTTTGAGCGTTTAACCCATGCGGCGGGTCCGAGCAGATTCGGGCCCGCCGCCTTTTTCTATCGTTACTCAGTAAAGGCGTTGCCGACGCTCTGGCCGCCAACATACGTCTCGACGAGGGTAAGCTCATGGTCGAACACGACAAAGTCGGCGTCGCGACCCGGCATGATGCTGCCGCACTTATCCTCGATGTGCGCGGAGCGTGCCGGCACCTCGGTTGCCATGCGGATGGCGATATCGGCGCTGGCGATGCCCCAGTCGACGATGTTCTTGACGCCCTGGGCAAGCGTGAGCACCGAGCCGGCAATGCTCTTGCCGTCGGCGAGCCAGCACAGGTTGTCCTTCATGATGACGTCCATGCCGCCGCTGGTGTAGCTGCCCTCGGGCATGCCGCCGCAGCCAAGGCAGTCGGTGATGAGCACCGTGTGCTGCCAGCCCTTTGCCTGCAGCAGCGCCTTGATGGCGGCAGGGTTCACGTGCTTGCCGTCACAGATGATCTCGGCATAGGTCTCGGGCGTGGACATGGCGGCACCCACGACACCGGGCTCACGGTGATGCAGCCCGCGCTGGCCGTTATAGGTATGCGTAAAGCAGCTGGCACCGGCGTTGATGGCGGCGATGCACTCATCGTAGGTGGCGTCTGAGTGACCGATGCTGGTCACCACACCCTTGGCGTTCAAAGCAGCCGCATAAGCAGCGGCACCGTCGCGCTCGGCAGCCATGGCGCTCTTAACGATGCGACCACCCGCAGCCTCCTGCCACTGGTCGAAGACCTCCTCGGAGGGATCGATAAGATAAGCGGGGTTCTGCGCGCCCACGTGCTTCATGGTAAAGAAGGGGCCCTCCAGGTAGATACCCTGAATGCGAGCACCGCAGAAGTCAGGACCGCGGCCCTCGTCAGCCTGGGCGATGGCGGCGCAGGCATCCTTGATCTGCTCGACGCCATCGGTGAACGTCGTGGGCAGCCAGCTGGTGGTACCACGACGAGCGAGCTCGGTCGAGCTGATATCGATACCCTCGGGGTCGTTATCGGTAGTCGAATGGTTATAGAAGCCATGGATGTGGGTGTCGACCATGCCCGGCGCGATCCACGATCCCGTGTAGTCCTTGATCTCGCAGGAGGGCTCGTCGGCCTGCCAGGCGCCAAAGACGCCATCCTCGACCATAAGATAGCCGCCCAGCTGCGGGCCTGCCGGCAAGAAGAACTTGTCAGCCTTAATTGCGTATGTGCTCATATGCACTCCTTGCTTCTTGAAGCAGTTGACCGTGATGATACTTATACCCGGTCCATGTAAAAACAAAAAGCGCCCGCCCGCCGTTATGAGCGGACGGGCGCCCTTACAGGGGGACGCGATTAAGCGGTGAAGGGGTGAATCGTCACGCCCTTAACCACGCGGTTGACCGTGCCGGTGGGGCTCGGCGTATCGGGCGTGTTGCCCACGCGCACGGAGTTGAGCAGGCTGATAGCCTGGGCAAACATCACGAACGGCAGAGCAAGGTAGCCCTCGGGAAGCGCCTCGTAGCCCTTAAAGGTGAAGGACTCACCCTCATAGACGGTGGCACCTTCCTGCTGAACGGCGACGGTGTGCTGAGCAATATCGTCGCCACCGATCTCATTGAGGATGTCGATGTCGTACTGACGGGTGTAGGCGTCGTTGTTGACGAACACGAAGACGAGCGTCTTATCGTCGACGAAGGACTTGGGTCCGTGACGATAGCCCATGGAGGTGTCGTAGGAAGTAGCGACCAGACCGTGAGCAAGCTCGAGGATCTTGAGCTGGCTCTCCTGGGCAAGGCCACCGAAGGAGCCAGAACCCAAGTAGGTCACGCGGTTGAAGTCGCCAGCCAGGTAATCGGCGACCTCGGACTCGCGAGCGATAACCTCCTCGCCCATCTTGGCGATGGTCTCGACCCACTCGGCCTTCTGCTCGTCAGAGGCAGTGTCGAAAATAAGGGTGGAGAGCAGGGTCATGCAGGAATAAGAACCGGTCATGGCGAAGCCCTTGTCGTTGGCGCGCGGAATGAGCAGCGTCAGCGCGTTAGGATCATCGGCAGACTCGACGGCGAGCTTGCCCTCGGGAGCGCAGGTGATGTTGAGGAACTTGACGTTGTGGACAAGCTCCTTGGCAACGGCGACGGCGGCAAGGCTCTCGGGGCTGTTGCCAGAACGGGCAAAGGAAACCACGAGCGTGGGATCCTCGGCGCGCAGGAAGTCGCGCGGAGCGCTCACGATGTCGGTCGTAGCGATGGGCTTAAAGTCGTAGAGATCAGTGTTGCCGGCGTGACGCAGGTACGGGGCGCAGGTATCGCCAACGTAGTCGGACGTACCGGCACCGGTGAAGACAACGGACAGACGGCCCTCGCCCATAGCGCGAGCCTCGGCCAGAAAGGCCTCGATGGCCTCCTTGTTCTCGCGGTAGATGTTGAGCGTATCACGCCAAAGCTCGGGCTGCTGAGCAATCTCGGCCGTGGTGATCTGGGCGCCGAGCTCGGTGAGCTCCTCGACACTCTTCTCGAACATTTCTAATACCTCTCTCTAGAAGTAAACCTCTGACGTGCAATTATACACTTCGGTTGGTTATCTGGTAGTAACCAGTTGACTGCAAAGAATCAACACAACGAAACAGGCGCATCACTAATCGGTGCGCTGGTGATAAACCTTGTACTTAAACTGGTCGGCACGAGCAACCGAGAGCGTATACTCCACGACCTCGTTTGACTCGTTATACGTGGTTCTGATCAAATCGAGCACAGGCGAGCCCTCGACAATTCCCAAAAGGTGGGCATCGGTGGGACGGGCTATGCTCGCATAGAACTCCTCTTCGGCAACACGTATCTTTTGCTGAAAGTCTTGCTCAATCACATCGTAAAGCGGCTTACGCTCCAGCAGCGGTCGCTTTAGGGACAGAAATTGACGAACCGGTAGATAGCTACGTTCGACCATCATGGGCATATTGTCGGCGGAACGAAGGCGCTTGAGCTTAAAGATACGGTCGCCGATGCGACACCCCATATGCTCGGCCAGATTCTTATCGGCCTCCATCTCGCAAAACTCGAGAATCGTGGTCTCTGGATCGCGACCCATCGCCCGCATTTGCTCGGTAAAGCTGTAGGACTGCGTAAGATTGGTTGCCTTTGCCGAACGGTCGGTCACAAAGGTGCCGCGACCGTGCTGCCGAACCACCAGTCCCAAGCGTTCCAGCTCTTGTAGAGCTAGGCGTACTGTGGTGCGCGAGAGACCATAGCGCTCCGAAAGTTCGCGCTCGGAAGGAATCATGTCACCGGCATGATATTCATGGTCAATCTTTTCGGTCAGAATATCGACCAGCTGATCGTAAAGGGGCTGTTTGCGCGCTCCGATCGCCATCCTATCCTCCCTTTTGCTCGAATTCGGCTAACTACCTAGGGTGTTAAGCATTATCGGTCTGCAACACCCGACTCATCAAGAAAACAAAAGCCGCGCGCTCTTTCGAGCACGCGGCTTTTAACATACACATGGCTTAAGGGGTCGGGGTGTGAGCCGCGTAGGGACACACCCCTCAAGCTAGAGCCTTACCAGATGCTCGGCCAGAGACCAAGCGGGCCAGCGCCCAGGATGCCAAGGACGAAGAGCAGCAGAATGCCCTTGGTCGGGGTCCAGCTGTGCTTAGCGAACATGTAGTAAAGCAGCAGCGTAAGCATAAGCGGGACGAGCTTCGGGACGATGGTGTTGAGGGTGTCGGCAACAGAGAAGTTGACCGGATCCTCGGTGACGGTGCCGTAGGTAACGGACTCCATGCCGTTGCCCAGATCGGTGACGCCGCACTCGACAGCGTTGCCGTCGGCATCGGAAGCGGTGAGGGCGTTGCCGTCCTCATCGGTCATGGCGATGGTACCGGCCTCAGCGGTCTCGGTATCGATACCCTCCATACCGGTGAAGTTCTCGGCCTCCTTCTCGGAGACGATCACGGTAGTAGCGGAGAGGCCACGGGTGGTGCCGTTGGGGATCTGGAGGTTGATCTGGGTGCCACCCATGGTGACGACCAGGCAACCGACGACGAAGACGCCCATGATGGAAGCGGCACGCGTGAAGGCCTGCATGTTGGCGGTCAGAGCGTCAATAGCGCTGGTGCCAAGCTTGTAGGACCAGTTCATGAGCCAGAAGCGCAGAGCGAACTGGACGACGTTGAAGATCACCAGGAAGATGATCGGTGCAGCGGCGTTGCCGTTGATGGCCATGTTAGAGGTGATGCCGGCCGTGATAGGCACAAGCGTCAGCCAGAACAGGGCGTCACCGATACCACCGAGCGGGCCCATTGCGGCGACGCGGACGGCGCGGATCGTGGGGATGTCAACCTTGTTCTGCTCGAGCGAAAGCACGATGCCCATAACAAAGGTGACAAGGAACGGGTGGGTGTTGAAGAACTCCAGGTTGTGGCTCATGGAAGCCGCGAGGTCGTTCTTGTTGGTGTGGATCTTCTCCAGACCGGGGATGATGGAGTAAAGCCAGCCAGCGGCCTGCATGCGCTCGTAGTTGAACGATGCCTGCAGGAAGCAGGAGCGCCAAGCCATCTTGTTGAGGGTCTTCTGGTCGAGCTGCGGAGCAGGAGTGAGATCCTCGTAGTGCTCCGGGATCACATACTCATTAGATGCCATCTTCGAAGTCACCTCCGTCAGAAACAGCTGCACCCTTCAGCTCGGTCTGCTGCTGGAAGTCCCAGAAAGCGATGCCGAAGCCGATGAGAGCGAGGATGAGCAGAGCAGGGGTTGCCAGCGAATCGTTGGCAACGGTGATGAGCGCGAGGCCAAAGCCCATGAGGAAGAAGCCCCACATATCGCGGTTCATCATAACCTTGAGCAGGACGGCGAAGCCGACGAAGCGCATCATGCCGCCTGCAGCGGAGAGACCGGTCTGCAGCCAAGTCGGGATGGCAGAAGCGATGGTCTGACCGATGGTAGCGCCAGCGATGAAGAACAGGGTGACGACGACAGCGAAGATCAGGCCGAGCAGAGCCATGGCGAAGTAGTTCAGGCGCTCGATGCCCTTGGTGTCCGCGTTGTGAGCCATGTTATCGGCCGTGGACATAAGCGGGGACATAAGCGTGAAGACCAGGGTAACGCCAAGCTGGCCAAGCAGAGCGAACGGAATGGCGAGGCCGACTGCCGCGTTGGGCTCGAGGCCCGTGGCGATAGCGAGAATGGCTGCCATGATGCCGCCGATGACGGCGTTAGGCGGCTGAGCGCCTCCGATCGGCATGTTGCCGATCGTCATGAGCTGATAGGTACCACCCACGAGAAGACCGGTGTTGAGGTCGCCAAGGATAAGACCGATGACGGCGCCGGTGACGATGGGCTGATAGAGAGACTCGAGGAAGTCAAACTGGTCGATTGCCGCGATGAACGTGACGACGAAGACCAGAGCGATCTGGATGATCGAGTATTCCATCTTGCTCCTCCTTTCAAAATGTATGTACGCACTTTGGATTTCACGTACAGAACGTCAGGGTTTCACTCCTGACAACGTGGATCACGAGGATTACGAGAAGAGCTTGCTCGTGTCCTCAACAGGCGTGCTCGGAACGCGCCTGATCTCCAACTCCACCCCCAATTCCTGCAGCTCTTTAAACGCAGCGACATCCTCGTCGTTAACTGCGACGGAGGTGGCGACTTGGCGCTTTCCTTCCGACATGTGCATGTTGCCGATGTTTACCTTCTTTATAGGCACACCGCCCTTGACGAGCGTAAGCACGTCTTCCGGTGTTTCGGCCACGATGAAGATCTTCTGGCGCGGGCTCGCCTTGCCAATGACGTCGATGGTCTTCTGCAGAGAGAAGAAACGCGTAGCGACGCCGGCGGGAGCGGCCATCTTCATGAGGTTCTGGCGCATGGTGTTGGACGCCACGTCGTCGTTGGCGACGAGGATGAGGTTGGAGCCCAGGGTGGAGTTCCACTGGGTGGCAACCTGACCATGAACCAGTCGGTTATCGATGCGGGTAAGAAGAATGTTGGGTTCTGCCATGTTGATCAGCTTCCTTTCGTTATTTGCTGACGACAGTTACTTGATCTCCTGAATCGCGTAACGCGAAACATCTACGACGGCTCCGGATCGGACTTTGATCTGGACCTTCTCGCCTTCGATGCCTTTGACGGTTCCGTAGATACCGCCGGCGAAAAGAACCTCTTGACCCGGCTTGAGCTCGGTGTGCAGCTCCTTGAAGTACTTCTGCTTCTTCTTCATGTTGATTTGCGACCAGATGGTGTAAATCAAGCCCATGATGACAAGCAGGCCTAAAAGGGCGACCGAGGAGCTCAGGACGTTGGCTCCGAAATCGGCCATTAGATGCCGTCCTCGTCGCCGAAGATATCCTCTTCCTCGGAGCCGGCAACGGATGCGACCGTCTGGGCGGTGACGCCCGTCTGGCCAACGGTCACGGCCTGCTCGCCAAGCTCGGCGAGCGTGGCATTGCCGCGGAGGAACAGAAGCTCAATAACCATGGGAAGGTTGGTGCCAGTCAGAACCTCGACGTTGTCGACATCCTGGGCAATCATCATCGACTGGTTGAACGGGGTGCCGCCAAGCAGGTCGGTAAAGACAAGCACGCCATCGCACTCCTCGCGCATGGCGGTAATAGCGGCGCGGAGATCCTCACCGTAGGAAGCAGCCTGGTCGCCCTCAAAAGGAACGACGGTAAAAGCGGGCTGGTCGCCGGCAACCATAGCGATAGCGCTAGCTAGGCCGGGTGCGAACTGTCCATGACCGGTAAGAATAAAGCCAACCATTCAAATTTCCCTTCCGAAGGTGTGTACAATCTGAGTCCGATGATTTTCGGAAGCCAGCGGGCGCTCGCCCTTAAAGCTTCTTAGAAAGCGTTCTTTGAAGACCAGTGGTTTCTAAACTGGTAGTAACCACGTGACGTGTTGTTGTCACTATATCACCCCAGAAGAGGTCGCTTTCGTTGATTCATACGGTAAAACGTTTTTGCACCGCTCACGGTGATATTTCGACCGTTTACCGGTCGTTAACACTTCTACCTGCGGTTTTGAAACCGTTTCGAAATGCTTTGGCAAAAGATCGGAACTTTTCCTGTCCCTAAACAACGCAGGGCGGCTAAAAATAGCGTGTAGAAAAATTGCAGGTCATTGTGAAGATATGTGAATTGGTCTTTTTGACTTAATACCAGTTAGAACCAGTTTTGAGATTATCGGTGAACGGTAGTTTTCGACCGTTCACCGGTTACTTGCAATCGTTTACAGTTGTTTTCCCATATGAATCGGGGAACCCGATGAAGCACTTGTGCGATCACGGAAAGTTTTGACATTTGTCCTCATCCCCCGCGCACCAAACTCCGGCACCCAAAATGAGCCATAGCTCTCGCTATTCGTCTCACAAACATTACTTACTCTAATCTGTAATTATTTATCGTTTATCATTAAATATGTTATAAAATACAAGTATCATCCAAGACATTGGTTGGAGGAGCTATGATCCGCTGGAACGTACCCAAATCGAATGAAGCCATCGACCGTGAACAGGCAATAGCCGATCTGAGGAAGCTCACTCGCATCTGCAAATGGACCACAATCTGCACCACCGTGGCGCTCGCTCTGGGACTCCTCGCAGTCATTGCAATCGAACTTCTACTCATATTGCCTAGCCTCTCCCAAGGGTCGTGTCTCCAATCCGTAGAACTTCAAGCCGGCGAAGGACCGTGCCTTGCCATCGTCGGTACCAATGCACAGACCCCACTTATGCTCGTCGCACACGATGGTCACACTGCCATAGGGAGCCTCTTGATGACATGCCTCGCGCTTACCATCGCGCTAAGCGTGCGCAGGCTTTTCTTCAACATTGAAAAGGAAGGCAGGCCCTTTGACCTTGAATGTAACCAGACACTTCGTCGAGTAGGACATTTATTCCTTATCGGCGGCGTTGCCGTGAGGCTTCTTGGTGCCGCAATCACGGGAATGATACTCTCAGGATTTGGCGGCAGCTTTACGGATGCGTTCGTCGGCCAGTTATTCGAGCCCTCCATGCTCTTTGCAGGCCTGATTATTTGCCTGATTGCCAGCATCTTCCGCTACGGGTATATCCTGCAAAAACAAGATGACGAGTTGCTCTAGGGGGAATCCATGATTATTCTGCGGCTTGACCGCATGCTTGCCGAACGCAAGATCTCATCCAAAGAGCTTGCGGAACGCGTGGGCATCTCCCAGGTCAATATGTCGCGCATCAAGACGGGCAAGGTTTCTGCCGTGCGCTTTTCAACTCTTGATGCGATATGCCGGGCACTCGACTGCCAACCGGGCGATGTGCTGGAATATATGCCTGACGATGAAGCCGATAACCTTTTTGGACTTAAAGATTCATAGGCATAATTTAGCCACCAGCGCCTAAACGCAAATAGCCCGCTAGAACAACATCCGTTCTAGCGGGCTATTCAGATATTTCGGCTACGCGCTCGGTGGCTCAGACAAATCTTTACGCAAACAGGCCGTAGATGCTGATGTTGGCCTTGGCGTACAGGCCGTTAGCGTACTCGGTCCGCTTGGAGCTGGCGCTCGAGGCCTGCGAAGAATACTGCTGGTAGGCGGTGTAATAGGCGGTCATGGCCTGCTTATAGGTCGCACTATCGGCCGTAAAGGCATCGTCGGCAAAGGCCTTGGCATAGGTGCTGTCGGCGTCCTTCCAAGTGCCCTTCTCGCTATCCCACTCGTCACCGGCAAGGTTGATGATGTAGTCGGCGTAGTCCTTGCTCGCGGTCTCCTCGTTGCCGTCAGCAGGCTCGGTCGGAGCGGTCGGCATGCTTGCGGAGCTATCGCCCACCTTCTTCTTGTAGAGCTTCTGCAGCGTCGCGGACTGGCGGACGATCTGCTTGGCCTGGTCCTTGGACACGCCATACTGCGTGGCCATGGTCTTGTAGTCCGAAGTGCCGATGGAATCCTCGGCGTATTTCTTCATCTCCTTAGAAGAGACGGTGATGCCCTCGTCCTCGGCAGCATCGAGCAGGATCTTGTTGCGCACGTAGGACAGGATGACGTCGGCAGACGGAGCGGTATAGTTGCCGTCGTCGTCCTTGACGGTGTCGAGGCTGTACTGGCTCTCGATGGCCTCGCGCGCGGTGATGTCACTCTTCTTGCCGTTGTAGCTATAGCTTGCCACGGTCGAATCGAGCTGGTCCTCGGTCAGGGTCGACGAGCCGACACCCTTGCCGCCAAAGCCGCCATTGCCAATAAAGAAGCCAATCACGGCAGCAATCACGACTGCAACCACAAAGGCGGCAATCATCGTCTTCTTGTGCTTGCAAGTGTGGTCATCCACGTCGGAGTCGTCGTCCTCGTCCTGCTCCTCGGGCATCAGATTCTCGTCAGCGGCATCCGCGGCAATCTGAGCCTCCAGTCGGGCGTCCTCCTCCTCGACCGTCGTGCCGGCGGCAATGTGCTCGGCAGACGTACCGGCGACCAGATCGATCTTCTCGTCCTCGTCACCGTCGGGGCCTTCGCCGCGCTCGATGATCTGGATGCCGTCGATCTCGTCCTTCTCGTCCTTCTTTTGAATCAGACCCATATCAGTTACTCCTTGTTAGGAAACATAGTCTTCAATAGAATACGCCCGACAGAGTGCCGGGCGTATTGATTCTTAGGTTATACGCAAACACTTAAGTACTATTTAGGCGTTTGCAGCGTGCATACCTTAGGCCAGGTGCGCGATAACGGCATCGGCAAAGGCCTGCGTGCCCACGGCGCCCTCGACGGAGCCGGTCTGGGCACGACGCACGTCACCGGTAACCTGCTCGCCCTCGTCGAGCGTGGCAGAGACGGCGGCGCGAATGCGATTGGCAGCGTCGTTCTCGCCCAGGTGATCGAGCATCATCGCAGCAGAGAGGATCTCGGCCGTGGGGTTGGCGATATCCTGGCCAGCGATATCGGGCGCGGAGCCGTGCGTTGCCTCGAAGATGGCGCAGTCAGCACCGATGTTGGAGCCGGGGGCCATGCCTAAGCCGCCTACCAGGCCGGCGCACAGGTCGCTCACGATGTCGCCGTACAGGTTGGGCAGCACCAGAACATCGAAGTCGTTGGGATTCTGGACCAGGCCCATGCAGGTGGCGTCGACGATCTTGTCGTTGAACTCGATATCGGGATAGTTGGCGGCCACCTCGCGCGCAACGCGCAGGAACAGGCCATCGGTCGCCTTCATGATGTTAGCCTTATGCACGGCCGTCACCTTTTTGCGGCCGCAGCGGCGGGCGTACTCAAAGGCGTACTCCACAATGCGGCGGCTCTTGGCGATGGAGATGGGCTTGATCGAGATAGCGGAATCGGCAGCGAAGGTCTTCTGGCCCGAGCGCTCGACAAGCTGTGAGAGCTCCTCGACCTCGGCAGCGCCCTCATCGAACTCGATCCCGGCGTAGAGGTCCTCGGTGTTCTCACGCACGATGACCAGGTCGACGTCGCGGAAGCGCGAGCCGTCGCCCGGCTGCGACAGGCAGGGGCGCACGCAGGCGTACAGGTCAAAGTGCTTGCGCAGGGCCACGTTGACGCTGCGGAAACCTGTGCCGACCGGCGTGGTGATGGGACCCTTGATGGCAACCTTGGTCTCGGCGACCGCATCGAGCACGTGCTGGGGCAGCGGCGTGCCAAACTCGTCCATGACGCCGGCACCGGCCTCCTGGACATTCCAACTGATCTGGACACCGGTGGCCTCGACCACGCGGCGCATGGCCTGCGTAATCTCGGGACCGATACCGTCACCGGGAATCAGGACTACATCGTGCGCCATAATCTGTTACTCCTCGTCTTCGGCGTCGCCAGGTTTTTTAACGCTAGCACGCTTCTTCTTTTTGGAGAGATCCAGGCCAAAACGTTTAACAAGCATTTCGCAAATCTCGCTCGAACGGGCCTTGAGATAGCTGCCCTTGCCGTTCTCGGCATCGAACTTAAGGCGCAGCGCGAGCTTCTCGGCGACCTCGGTGTCGATCTCGCCCTGGCTAAACTCGTACAGGCAACCGAGCATATCGCGATACTCGAGGTCGCCGTGGTAGCACTGGATGGCCTCGTCCAGGATCGGCCAAGCCTCGCGCGAACGCTCGACACTCGTGGCGCCCCACACGCACAGCAGGCGGAAGGCGGCATAGCGCAGCGTGGAGGAGATCTCGTCGAACAGTGCAGTCTCGGCGCCCTCAAAGGCATCGCCCAGCTGCTCGGGGCAGGTGGTAGCGAGCGCCGTCAGGGCATCGAGGGCCTCCCAGCGGGTCTGCGCCTCGGGGCGGTCGAGCGCCTCGATTAGCGCGGGCACGCAGGGCACGACGCGCTGCGGATCGCGCTCGGCAAGCAGGTGAAGCACGCGGGCGGCAAACTGGCGGATGCGGCGCGTGGGGCAGCCGAGCTCCTTGACCAGACGGTCGACGGCGTTCTCGTTCTCCTCTGCCAGCTGAAGCTGTGCCAGCTCCTCGTCGGTGAGCTGTTCATCTTTGTTTTCTGCCATAGTTACCTCTTCTTACTATTTCTTAGCGTGCTTGCCAGCACCCTTGCTGTCATCGGTGACCGAGATGAGCTGTCGGTCGGCCGCGCCATTGCGACGCGCACGGCGGCGTTCCTCAGCGTCGCCCGCGTCGGCGGCGGCGCGATGAGCCTTGTTGACGTTAAAGACCTCGTCGTGCTTGCGCCACGGACCGACGGACTCGCCAAAGCTCATCTTAAGACCGGCGATAAAGCCGCCGAGCCAGCCGATCGGCGCAAACTGCACCAGCGGGAACAGCGAGAACACCCAGGTCAGTAGGACGACTGCCGCCGCGCCCGCAAAGTTGGCAATCCAGTAGTCGCGCTTGGTGATCACGCGCTTTTCGCACGCCCACTGGCCGCACAAAAAGCCAATGTAGATCGCAAAGAGAAAGAGCACCAGCGCTAGTACCACGAACGTCCAGCTCATGGGCGCTACTCCCCGTGATGGTGGCCGCAGCAGCACTCATGGCCGTCGTCATGGCCGTGGCCGCCGCAGCACTCGTGGTCCTCGCCGTGATGGTGACCGCAACCGCACTCATGGTCGTCGCCGTGCTCGCCGCAACCGCAGCCGTCCTCGTGAGCGCCATGCTCCTCAGGACGATACTGCGACCAGTCCAGACCGGCGGCGATGGCGTCGGCCTCCTCCTTATAGAGGACCGTGATGGCCTGGGTGCCCAGCTTGGCACCACCGATGGCATCGAGCATGTCGTAGAGCGTAAAGGCCACGTCGGCGCCGGGCAGCGCAAGCTCGCGATCGTCGGCATAGGCGAGCGCCAAGCGCAGGTCCTTGATGAAGTGCTCGACCATAAAGCCGGGCTTGTAGTCGCCGTCGAGCGCCTTGGGAGCCAGGCTCTCCATGGCGCCGGACTTACCGGTGCCGCCCAGGATCATTTGACGGGTCTTCTCCAGATCGAGGCCGCTCAGCTCGGCAAACGCCATGGCGTCTGCCATGCCGACCATGCAGGCGCCCAGCGACACCTGGTTGGCGAGCTTGGCAGCCTGGCCCTTACCGGCGCCATCGAAGCAGCAGATGTTGGCCGCGAAGGTGGCAAGGATGTCGCGGACCGGCGCGATGTCGTTCTCGGTGGCGCCCACGACAGCAGTAAGCGTGCCGGCGATAGCTCCCGACTCGCCGCCG
This sequence comes from Collinsella sp. CLA-ER-H6, assembly GCF_040092305.1. Classification (NCBI taxonomy): domain Bacteria; kingdom Bacillati; phylum Actinomycetota; class Coriobacteriia; order Coriobacteriales; family Coriobacteriaceae; genus Collinsella; species Collinsella sp. CLA-ER-H6. The sequence goes on along the minus strand of NZ_JBBNLS010000004.1, from coordinate 75,911 downwards.
GTGACGGGGCAGTCAAACGCCATGCGACCGGAAACCTGGGCGGCCTCGGCAATGTCGCGCGCCAGCTCGGGCGAGCTCGTGGTAAGGTCGATCAGGACCGCACCGGGCTTAGTGCACGCGAGCAGACCGTCGCCCGCCAGGTAGAGCTCCTCGACCTCGGAGGGATAACCCACCATGGTAAAGACGACATCGGCGTTAGCCACGGCATCGGCCGGCGTATCGGCCCAGGCGGCACCGCGCTCGATAAGCGCGGCAGCCTTGGACTTGGTGCGGTTGTTGACCGTGACGGGATAGCCGGCATCCAGGATGTGACCGGCGATGGGGGCACCCATGATTCCGGTGCCGATAAATGCGACGGAGAGCTTGTTTGCCATGAAACCTTTCCTTTTAGGTTGGGTGTTATTACCAGGTTGAATACTCGGTGCCAGCGTTTGGGCTGTGAGTCGAGGGCGATTACGGACGCAGCGCTTGCCTACTGACCGCGCACGCGGCGGGCGATGCGATCGGAAAGCGACGCCTTGTCGGCGCGGTTCTTGCCCCAAAACGCGCAGGCCACCATGCCGGGGCCCACGTGCGAGCCGATGGTGGGACCCACGGAGCCGCGAATGATCGTGACGTCGGCGCAACCCTCCTCCTTGCGGATGGCAGCTTCGAGCCAGTCACCGTCCTTTTCGGCATCGGCAGTCATAATGGCGATGGGCATGGTGCGATCGGGCACGTAGTTCTCGCGGAACGACTTGAGGATGGACTTGAGTGCCTTCTTGCGGCCTCGGTTGACACCGATTAGCGACAGCGAGCCGGCAAGGTCGTAGGAGAGCTCGGGCTTGACATCGAGCTTTGCCGTAAGCTGCGCCGCCGCGGGCGGAATGCGGCCGCCGGCAGCCAGTGCGTCGAAGCTCTCGAGCGTAAAGTAGCCGTGGACGTAGGTCTTTGCCTCGTTTGCCCAATCGACCAGCTGCTTGGCGGTCAGTCCCGCCGAACGCTGGCGCACGGCCTCGAGCGCCAAGAGCGCGCCGGTCGCGCAGGGCAGAGCGTTGTCGACCACGTAGAGCTCAAAGTTGGGATACTCGGCGCGCACGGCATCTGCCGCCTGGCACGCGGAGTTGTAGCTCGACGACAGCGCCGAGGTAAAGCACAGGTAGACCGTGGGCGTGCCCTCTTTAGCGCACTCGGTAAAGAACTCAATATAGCGACCGAGCGACACAGCCGAGGTGGACACGCGGGCACCGGCGCGCATACGGTCGTAGAACTCCTTAGGGCTCATGCTCGACCAGATGTCGTCCGTACGCTCCTCGCCATCGATGATAAAGGGGAAGCCCAAGATATCGACATCGAGGTTCGCGGCGACCTCGGGGCTAAAGTCGCAGCAGGTATCGACGACGATGCGGCAGCGGTCAGAATGGCCGGTAGATGCAGCTTTGTCCATCAAAGCGACTCCTTACGTAAAAAAGGCGGCCACCCGCATGGGATGGCCGCCAACCGTTAACTCATGCAAGTTAACGTATTTTACTCGTCAAGTGTTTCGATGCGGGGCTTGATGATGCCATATCCACCATTCTTACGGTGATACACCACATTGATAAGGCCGGTCGTCGCGTTCTCGAACACGTAGAAGTCGTGACCCAGCAGATCGGTCTGCACCAGCGCCTGCTCCTCAGTCATCGGGGTGACGTCGATAACCTTCTCGCGGACGAGCAGGTCGTCCTCTTCCTCGGGCAGCAGCAGGTCGGCCAGATCCTCGACGCGCTCGACCGGCGCGACATCCGCGGCGCTGGCACCGCCCTGGCGGTTGTCCACGACCTTGGTCTTGAACTTGCGCAGCTGGCGGGTGACCTTATCGGCGGAGAGGTCGATGGCGGCGTACATATCTGCACCGTGCTCGGCAACGCGAATCACCGAACCGCGGGCACGAACCGTGACCTCGACGATTGCCGGGTTGGGGTTCGAGGGGTTCTTCTCATAGCGAAGTACAACGTCGACTGTCATGGGCTCGATATCGAAAACCTTGAGCGCCTCGCCGATCTTTTCATCCACATGCGCACGCAGAGCATCGGTTACCGTCGTCTTGCGTCCAGAAACCTTGATATCCATACGTGGCTCCAATCTGCCTCGGGGACTTACTGTACTGGCTATGTACCCATTGCCGTGCATTTAATCACGCGGATTCCTAAAGACCCGAATAACGATTGCTTGATACCGCATACCGAAGTCTCGCACTTTTCTGTGGCAAAGTGCGCTATAGGGGGGCCGACGGCTTTGTATTTGGTCCCGAAAATTGGCTTTGACCTGCTGGTTTTATTGGGATGAAAAAGCCGGGCTCCCCCATCGGGGAAGCCCGGCAGTGCGTGTTGAAACCGTGAAGAGGTGTCCTTTCCAACGTATAGGAGACACCACCCCTAGCAATAACTAGCTATTGAGTTTGTTAATGTCGTCGTCGGTGATGGCGCCTTCCTGGCTGGACGATTTGTCCTCGGAGGATGCGGTCTCATTGTTGGAATCGGAGGACTCGCTGCCGGAGGACGTGGTCTCACCGGACTCAGAGTCGCCCGGCTGCACGTTAGCGCCCGAAACCGTCTTAGTGGTGAGGTCGTAGGGCATCGTGCCATACCAGACAGAGTGGACCGCCTCGAGCGTGCCGTCGGCCGTAATACCGTCGAGGGCATCGCTCACGGCACGGCACAGTTCGTCATTGGACGAGAGGCCCACAACACCAAGCGTCGAGGGTGCCTCGAGCGCACCGACATAGGAGACCTCGCTCATCAGGCGTGCAAGGTAGCCGCCGGCCGTGGAGTCGCAGATCACATAGTCGACCTCGCCGGACTCAAGCGCCTCAAAGCACTCGTTGATGTTGGAGTAGGTCTTTTGATTGGCGGTGATGCTCTGCTTAGCAAGCGCCTCCTGCGAGGCCGAGGACATTTGGACACCCAGAGTAGACGCGTTAAGGGTATCGGTGGAAACGCTTAGCGACCCACCATCGCTAGTTTTACCGAACACGGAAGTGGCATCGTACAGGCAGGTGCCGAGCGAGCTAATGTCCCCGTCCGTGGAGTTAATCTCGCCGATAAAGATATCGGCCTTTTTGTCGCCGAGCGCGGAATCTGCCGAAGACGCATCGACAAAGGCGACCTTAAGGCCCATGCGGCTTGCGAGGGCGCGGGCGGCGTCAACCGCATACCCCGTGAGCTCGCCGTCGGCGTCCTGCATGGCCTGCGGCGCATCGGAAGTATCGAGGGCGACCGTCAGGGTTCCGGAAGTGACCAGGGCATCGTCCGACACCGCCGGCGTGACGGTCTCGTACTCGATCTGGTCGATCGTGGGAGTCGTGAACGTAGACAGCGGGTTGAACGCGCATCCGCTCAGGCCCAAAACGGCGATGACCGCTGCGGTCCCAGCACCTAACCGAGCCGCGTGCATCAAGCTGCCCCTCACCATGTCCACTACCCTGCCTTCTGTGTCGTATACAATCCGTGCGTTGCGCGGAATATCAGGTTGTTCCCACCAGCTGACCTGGTATTTGACCCCACACTTGCGCACCGGGGTGTTTGCTCGGGAGGCCGCAGCCACCTTCACGACTGACCCGCTCGCCCGCGAGGCGGTATTGCCCCAAAGAAAGTAGAACGGACGGTGCGGCTTACATCTAGGACGCGCCATGATCGCGCCGCGCGCACGCGGTCGCTTACGTGGATCCCTTTGACCGCGTCTGTCTTGGACTAGGACGGGCATTTCGTCCGTCCGCAACCACAGCCTGGTAGGAACGAAGCGCATTATAGCTAAGTTCAAGCTAAAGTTTAAGGTTAGGGGCGTCATTCGCATCGCGAGTACAGATTTTGCGGGTCGGAGCGGACCATTCGTGCCCCTATGAAGCCCGGAGCTTCCCTACGGGGAGCTCCGGGGCACCCGTCTCAGGGTGCCGTGTGCAAAAAACGGCAAATATGAGTACTGTTACCAATTTAGTAGCAGCGTATTACCGCCTCACGAGCCCTTTTTGAGTTCCGCACAGCCTGCTTGGCGCCAAGATATTCCACATTCGTTTATTATCTCTTCGCTGAATCCAGATTATCGGCCCAAGTTTCTTTGTTTTTGCTGTCACTAATCTAGTAACAGTACTCATATTTGCCGTTTTTTGCACAGAGCATATAAACAGACCCCCTATAAAGCCATAGTTTTACGCTGGTTTGAGCCCAAAGCACGCTCGGAGCGTATTCAGCAGAGCATCTTGCCTCTTTCGACGAGCCTCTACGCGATTCTGATATCGCTTACCCATACGCTGGTGGATGCGCCATGCGAGTGCTTCCATCGCTTCCATGTCACAGAGCATTTCGTTGTTGACCGTCGCGACCTCGATTCCCATAGTAATCAAGCCCGTGTTGCGCTTTTCATCATGGATACGTCCCCTCCGAGAGGAATGGCCCAGCTCACCGTTGTATTCCAAGTCAAACCGGGCTGCTTCCTGAAAGGCATCGCAAACCGCATGCGGCATCCCCGAGATCGCCTGTGCACGGTCGTTGAACTCGATCTTGTAGTCGGTCTTAAAGGGACCACAGGCAAATCCGCCATAGGAAAACGGAAGCGAAAACATGGCAAGCATGATGCACTCCATGGGTGAACGCAGGTTTTCCGACAGTTAGGGACACAGCCGCCGCAGCTGCTTGGCCGCGCTCCCCTTGCATGCCGCGAGGTAATCTACCAGGCAATCGGGTGTCAGCACGGACTCGACCTCAAAGTAACCGACATCTGGCGGCTGGTCTTTGTCCTTTGCCAATTTGTTCACGACAGGCGAGGTGTAGGGAGGCAGATACTTCCCGCGGTCACTCAGTGAAATCTTAGAGCACAGCTCCTGGGCCAGGGCAAATGCCTGGATGCAGCCGACCTCGCGCGCGACGGCTACGCAAAGGGCCTCGGGAGATAGACTGTACACCCCCGGTTCCACCTCTAGAATCGAGCCGGCGGGCAACCCGGAGCATACGGACCAGCTCACGCCAAGAATACGGCGGCGCTGCGCTGCAGACCCTACCAGCAAGCACAAATCCTCTTGCACCTCGCCGCTTGCGGCCCCAATCCGCACCAAATCGGGAAGATAGATGTCCTCGGTCGAGGGCGACGATGTGCGCAGCACACGGCGCTCTTCATCGGGATTAAGGTCCTTCCAGCTGATATAGCCCATCTGCCGGCGCTCGGCGCGCATCATGCGCAGCGCCGAGGCGCCGGTCAGAATTATGGAAGCCGCTAGCTGTTCGCCTGTCGGCTCGTTGCGCCGCTCAATCTTTACTGCCACAAAACCACCCCTACCAAACGCGTGCGATAGTGAGGCCATCAACGGCCGTGGCACCGGCGCGCTTGAGTTCCGCCGAAGCCGCTGCCATCGTCGCACCCGTGGTGATAACGTCATCGATAAGCAGCAGGTGGCGGCCGTGCACGTCCTCAACCGTCTCGTACATGCCTTGGGCACGCTCGCGGCGCTCCTCACGACCGAGTTCGCGCTGGTCGCCATGCCCGTACTTGGCGAGAGCATCGAGCAGAGGAACACCCGACAGCTCGCAAAATGGGCGCGCAATAGCCTCCATATGATCAAAACCACGCCGCCGAAACGCTGCCGCCGTCGCAGGCACAAACACCACCGCATCCGCACCGGACAGCACGCCTCCGTAGCGATCGGGCGCTACGACCTGGGCATGCAGGGCGGTGTCGTAGAGCAGCTCCGCCAGATACGGAGCCAGACGTCGCTCGCCCGCATCCTTGTACGCTTTAATGATGCACGGCAGCGGATGCGCATAGACGGCGCACGCCAGGCAGCGGTCGAGCGCCTCCGCCATTGCCGAGGACGTGCCCTCGACCGAACACTCAGTGCACAGCAAATCCCCAAACGGGGCGCCGCATCGGGTACAGCTATGACGTGGGTCGATGAGCGTGAGCGCGGCCAGGCAGTCTTGGCAAATAAGCGCACCGGCGCGCTCGCAGCCGGTACATCGTGTTGGCGACAATGCCTCGAGCGCCTCGTACGTCGCGTGCTCGGCAAACGGTAGCAATTCGTCCGCAAACGGTAGGGCACCGGCTCCCTGCAGACGGCTCAATATGTTCAGATGGCTCTTCAAGACACAACCCTCCCTACGTTCGGTCGCGGGGAGGGTTGTTGATTCGGCGCTATGATGCCCCGATGCGCTCGGGGCAAGGCGGGCTAAATCCGCTCGCGGGCGTTATTCGCCGGCGGGCGGTTGCGGTGCGGACGAAGACGGAGTCGAGCCCTCGCCGCCATCCTGGCGCGGCTTGCGGGAACGGCGACGGCGACGGCGCTTTTGACCCTGGTCGGTCGAGCCCTCGCCACCGCGATCCTCGCGCGGCTCGCGCTCGTCGCGAGCGGCGCCACGCGAAGCCTTGGCAGCAGCTCCCCCGCCATCTCCGGGACGACGGCGCATGACCTTGACCTCGCCATCCGAGACCTGATCGGCCACGGAGGGCACTGAAGGCTTCTGCTGCGCGCCCGAGGAATGGCGACGGCGCGGACGCGGCGCGCGCTCCTCCTCGCCACGTGACTTGCCGCCCTTGTCGGCAGACGCATCGGAGGCCGAGGGGCCCTTGGAAGCGGCACCGGCCTCGCGAGCAGCTGCGGCGCGGAAGGCGTCCTCGCGCTCCTCGCTCGACAGATGACGGCGGCGGCGACGTGTGGGGTTCATGCCACCGCCGCGATTCTGCTGCTGGGGTTGCTGAACCTCGCGCTCGCGAGAGGCGTGCTTGCCCGCGGCTGCAGCCTCGGTAGCATCGCCCGAGCCCGCGCGCTTGCGGCGGCGACGGCCATCGGCCGCCCCCTCGGCCTCGGGCGCCTCGGCCTTGCCGCGGCCCTTTCCGCGGCCACGGCCCTCGCCCTGGCTCTGAGCAGCGCGGGCATCGGAATCGACGTCGCGACGACGGCGCTTGGGCATCGACGTGCCGGCCAGACGGTCGGCACTCGACAGGCCATCGCCCACGTCGACGCCGTTCTCGCGGTCGAGCTCCATGAGCGCCAGGCGCATCTCGGGCGACTCGATGCGCTCGAGCACGTCACGCGTCACGCAGTCGGGGCGGCAGTTGCAGCCCTGCTCGGCGGCCTTCTTTTTGCAGCCCTCCGAGCACGTCATATCGGCCAGGTTGACCTTAAAGACTTTGCCGTTCTCCAGGCGCAGCACCAGCTGCTCACGCGGCGTGTCATATTCCTGGATACGCGCCTTGCCGAGCGGCGTATCGATGAGCGTCTTCTTTTTGGGCGCACGGCTCTTAAAGTCCTTGTACGCCTCGAACTCATAGCGCAGGCAGCACATCAAGCGGCCGCATACGCCGCTGATCTTGGACGAGTTGAGCGGCAGGTCCTGCTCTTTTGCCATGCGAATCGAGACGGGCTCAAATTGTCCGCCAAAGCGCGTGCAGCAGAGTTCCTGTCCGCATTGGGCATAGCCGCCCACCAGACGGGTCTCGTCGCGCACACCGATCTGGCGCATGTCGACGCGAATGTGCAGCGTCGAGGACAGGTCCTTGACGAGCTGACGAAAATCGACGCGTTCCTCGGCCGCAAAGTAGAACACGGCCTTCTCGCCGCCAAACAGGTACTCGACGCCGACCGGCTTCATCTCGAGGTCGAGCTCTTTGACCAGACGGCGGAAATCGACCATCGCCTCGTCGCCCTGGATGGCCAGGTCGTCGGCAAGCTGCAGGTCGATGTCGCTCGCCACGCGCAGCACGGGCTTGAGCGGCTGACCGATCTCGTCTTGCGGCACCTCGAAGGGATCGGCCGTGACCAGGCCGATCTCGGTTCCGCGCTCGGTGGAGCAAATGGCATAATCGGCCTCGAGGATATCCAGATCCTGCGGGTCGAACCACAGGTCGCGCGAGGCGTAGGTAAACTTAACGGGTACGACTAACGGCATTTCAGTGCCTTCCTGATATCGAACAGCATGACCTCGATGACCAGCTGGGGAGTAACGTTTCTGGCGATGTTGCGCTCGGCGGTCGCGACTGCCTCGAGCGCCCGGGTGGCACCCGCAACATTCGTCGCGGCGGCAAGCCGACCGATTGTGTCGCGCACGTCTTCGTTCACTACGTCGGCCGCCTCGTCCTGAAGTGTCAGCAGCACGTCGCGCATGAGCGTCCGTGCGCTCGCCAACGCTTCCATGATACCCGAACGCTCGCGCGCGTTGAGTTCGCGCTTGTTGCGGTCCTCAAGCTGCTTCAATGCTCCACGCGACAGATAATCGGCATTTTGCTCGAGCACCTTTTCCTGCGTGGACTTGACCTCGGCGAGCGGTGCCTTAACGGCGACGATGAGCGACTTGGCGCGGCTGAGTACATCGGCCTCGTCGGCAGCGATGAGCGAATCGATGGCGCGGACCATCTGGCGGCGAGCATCCTGGCGCTCGGCACTCTTAAGGAACTCGATGCCGCGTGTGGGGCTTCCCGCCACGGCGACCGCCATGCGGCAACGCGCGAGGTCCTGACCCGTCGCGCGACTCACGGCACGCGCGGCCACGGCGGGCGACACCAGCCGAAACGGCACGCACTGGCAGCGGCTCACGATGGTGGGCAGCATCACGTCGGCGGAGGTGCCCAGCAAGATAAACATTACGCCCTCGGGCGGCTCCTCGAGTGTCTTGAGCAGTGCGTTGGCGGTGTTAGCGCGCAGCTGCTCGGCACGGTCGATGATGTAGACCTTGGCCTTGGCACGGATGGGCGCCAGCGGCACGTCATCGAGCAACTCGCGGGTCTGGGCAATGAGGTAGCCCGTGGCGCTCTCGGGCGTGTAATAGTGCACGTCGGGATGCGTGTGCCGAGCAACGCGTACGCAGCTGTCGCATGCGCCACAGCCGTCCTGCTCGCACAGGAAGGCCTGGGCGAGCGCCCATGCGGCATCGAGCTTGCCGGCACCGGGAGCGCCCAAAAACAGGTAGGCGTGCGATGCGCGGCCGCTGGCGACGGCGTTGGTCAAAAAATCGCGCACGCGCTCTTGGGTGTCGAGCTTGGCCATCAGGCTTGCCTGAGCGGGTGCCATGTTACTCGGCCTCCTTGGCAAGTGCGGCGGCGACGGCGTCTTGCGGAATGTCGAGACCGTACGCGCGAATCTGCTCGACCGTCTTCTCGAAGACTTCCTCGACGGTCGCAGTGGCGTCGATGAGCTTTACGCGGTTTGGCTCCTCGGCAGCAATGGCGCAAAATCCCTGGTAAACACGCTCCTGGAATGCCATACCTTTTGCCTCCATGCGATCTGCCGCGCCACGGACTGCCATGCGCAGTGCCGCCTGCTCGGGCGTGATGTGGTAGACGAGCGTGAGCGCCGGGTGCGTACCCGCGACGGCCAGGCTGTTGGCGTCGCGCACCATCTGACGGTCGAGGCCATCGGCAAACGCCTGGTAGCAGGTCGTGGAATCGTAGAAGCGGTCGCACAGGACCACCTTACCGGCCGCGAGGGCGGGAGCTATGACCTCGTGCACCAACTGGGCGCGCGCGGCCTCGTAGAGCAGCAGCTCGCAGGTGTCGCCCATCGCCGTGTTGGCGGGGTCGAGCAGCAAAGCGCGAATCTTTTCGCTGATGGCGGTGCCGCCCGGCTCGCGCAGGCTCACAACCTGGTAGCCAGCGAGTTCGAGCGCGCGGGCAAGCAGGCGCGCCTGCGTGGACTTGCCGGCGCCGTCGACGCCCTCGAGCGTGATAAAGCTATGTTGAGCGGGCTCAAAAGCCATGGACGCAGTCCCTTCCTACAAGGCGCGTAAATGCGATTTATAGCAACCAAGCCATCATACCCCAGTGCTCGGTGCGTCCCCAATGGCTAAAGGTGCCTTTCCAAAGTTGCGGTGAAATAGGGACTGATTGAAGCTCCGAGACCGCCAAACAGTCCCTATTTCACCGCAACTTATGATGGAGAATTTTGGACGCTGGGTATAATCGTCGTATTGCATTGAAATGTGGCGAAAGGAGTGGCGATGTCTCGGTATTGCGCCTCGTGCGGCAAGCTTCTTGCAGATAATGCCAAGTTCTGCACCTCGTGCGGTGCACCCGTTGAGCAAACAGCCGCGAGCGATAGCCAGCCCGCTTTTGAGCAGACCGGTTCCCTCGATACGCCGCAAGCCAAGGCGGACGACCCCCTCGCCTATCGCCCCGACCCCGCCGCAGGCCCCGCGGCCGTCGAGACCACGCAGCGCATACCCGTCGCGAGCGGCTCGTCCCAACAGGAGCCGGCTCCCGCATACGCGCCCGCTTCGCCACAGACCCCCGCCCCCAAAAAGAGCGGCACCGGGCCGCTTATCGCCGTTATCGTTGTGCTGGTGGCAATCATCATCGCCCTGGTCGTTTTCTTTGTGATCAAGCCTTTCGACAACGCCGCCACGCAGACGACTGCCGAGGTAGCTAAGCTGCACCATGACGTCGACGACGATGACCTAAAGCCTCTCGGCGATCCCAACAGCCTGTACGACGATGATGACGATGACGACGAGGATGGCGGCGAAGCAACGCTCTCCGAGCAGAACCTCTACCGCCGACTGAGCGAATACTACGACTTGCTCGAAGACCTCGACAACTACGTCCGTGGCTGCGCGCAGAACTTCAACGGCAGCTATCTGGAAGAGGATCGAACCACCCGTCAAAATCTCGCCGACGTCGCCGAGCGCACGGAGGACACCATCGAGCAGTATTACGACATCGTCGAGGACCTAGACGTCCCGACGAGCTCCAAGAACTACAGCTCCTGGAAGGACATCATCGCCCTGTACGACGACCTGGATCACCGCATTGACGCAATCTGTGATGCCTGGGAGATCAGCCTGAAATACGCCAAGCCTGCGGACCACAAGAATGAGATCGTGGCGCCGCTGTCGCGCGACAACGTGGCGGGCACCAATGACAATAAGTACCGCCTAGATTTTGAGAAGCGCTATCCCGGCGCCAAGCCTGTCGAGGTGAACTAGCGCTTTGTCGTTCCCGAGCCGGCAGTTAGGGACGTTCCTAAACTGCCGGCAGAAAAGGAACGTCCCTAACTGCCGGATAAAAAACGAGCGAGGATTTTGAGGTCCTCGCTCGTTTTTGTTTTAGGTGATGTTTCGACCGTGCGGCTACTTGTCGGCAGCGGTCTTTTTGGTAGTCAACTTCTTGGCCGTCGTCTTTTTGGCGGTCGTCTTCTTGGCAGCAGTCTTCTTTGCCGCCGTCGTCTTCTTGGCCGTGCTCGCCTTAGTCGTGGTCTTGCGGCCGCGGGCGGGCTTCTTCTCCTTGGTCGGGCAGTCCATGTTCACGCAGATGCGCCACGGACCGCGCGCCGTGTTGACCACCACGATGGGGGCGCCGCACTCGGGGCAGGTCTCACCCGTCGCCTCGAGCTTACCGCGCGCCGGCAGAGGATAGCTCACGCCGCAGTCATCGTAGTTGGTGCAGCGGATAAAGCGCTTGCCGCTCTTCTCGCTCTTGTGCGCGATCAGGTCGCCATGGCGTCCGGCCTCGGCGCACACCTTGCACTCGCCCACCTTAAGGTCAGGCTCGTAGTTGGTGGGGCACGTGGGGTTCACGCAAATCTCGAAGGCCTTCTGACGGAACGGCTGGCACTTAATGCGCGGCGCGCCGCACTCGGGGCACACGGCCGCCTCGCCCTCGAGCGGGCTTACCTTGACGCCGCTCGGCACCGGATAGGTCACATCGCAGTCGGGCCAGCCCATGCAGCCAATGAAGCTGCCGCGGGTCTTGGCGCTCGTCTTCATAACCAGGTCCTTGCCGCACTTGGGACAGGCGCCCACGCGTGCATCGGCCGTGACGGCGTCGCTGATAGCGTCGCCCAGCTCCTGCGTATGCTTGAGCAGCTCGTCGAGCACGCCAGCCAGCAGCGCGCGCGAGTGCGTCACGACATGCTCTTCGGTATCCTCGCCGCGCTCCACACGGGTCATGTCGCCATCGAGCTCGCTGGTCATATCGGGGCTCGTGATGCGCGGGGCAAACTGCGTCAGCGCATCGATGATGGCGATGCCCAGCTGACTCGGCTCCACGGGATCGTTTTTGAGGTAGCGCACGGCGTACAGGCGCTCGATGATGCTCGCGCGCGTGGACTTGGTGCCCAAGCCGCGCTTCTCCATCTCCTGCACGAGTTTACCCTGGCTGTAGCGTGCGGGCGGCTCGGTCTGCTTTGCCTCGAGCTTAATGTCGAACACATCAACCGTATCGCCCTGCTCAAGCGGCGGCATCTGCTCGTCGCGTTTGAGTCCATACGGGTATGCCTCGCGGAAACCCGGGGTCACGAGCACGTCGCCCGAAGCCACGAACGGCTCGCCGTTCACGTCGAGCTCGAGCTTGGTGTTCTCGATGGTCGCAGGACCCATAAGCGTCGCCAGGAAGCGGCGAGCGATGAGGTCATAGAGCTTGCGCTGACCGCCGTCGAGCGTGGACGGATCGCCCTCGCCCGTGGGATAGATAGGCGGGTGGTCGGTGGTCTCGACCTTGCCGCGCGTGGGCTTCATGGGGCCGGCGAGGACCTTTTTGCATACGGGCGCCAGCGCCGGGTTGATCTTTGCAAGGTCACTCACCACAGCGCCCAGATCAAGCGTCGCGGGGTATACGGTATTGTCGACACGCGGGTAGCTGATGAGGCCCGCCATGTAGAGGGACTCGGCGATGCGCATGGTACGCGCAGGCGAGATACCCTCGGCTGCGGCGGCAGCCTGCAGCGAGGTGGTCGCAAACGGCGTGGGCGGCTGCTGCTTGCGCGAGCGCTTGGTCACCGCGGCGACGGTTGCCGTCTTGGCACCGTCAACGTGACCGTACGCCGTCTCAGCAGCATCCTTGTCGGTAAAGCGCGCCGTCTTGTGCGCGATCTTAAAGCGATCGTCCTCGGCAGCGCCTTGCGCGGCGCCCATGCCGCGAATCTGCCAATAGTCCTCGGGCACAAACGCCATGCGCTCGCGTTCGCGCTCGACCACCAGGGCAAGCGTCGGCGTCTGCACGCGGCCGGCGGAACGCACGTTGCCAAAGCCGCCAAACTTGGCGAGCGTCAGGTAGCGCGTGAGCACCGCACCCCAAATGAGGTCGATGTGCTGACGGCTCTCGCCGGCGTCGGCCAGGTTCTGGTCGAGCGAGACAAGGTTATCGAAGGCCTGCGTGATCTCGGCCTTGGTAAACGAAGAATACTGGGCGCGGGCGACCGGCAAGTCGGGCGCCACCTCGCGCACCTTGTTGAGGGCGTCCGAACCGATCAGCTCGCCCTCGCGATCGAAGTCCGTGGCAATGATGACGCTGTCGGACTTTTTGGCGAGGTTCTTAAGCGAGCGGATGAGTTCCTTCTCGGCCGGCAGCTTAATGACGGGTGCCCAGGTGAGATACGGCAGACTCTCGAGCTTCCAGCCCTTGATGGAGATGCCGTCGGCAAGAAACGGCTTGCGCTTGGTGTCGTAGGGCGGGCGTGCCAGGCCATCGGGCATGTCGGCCGGTAGCATCTCGCCGTCCTCGGTAACCGAATACCAGCCCAGCTTTTTATCGAACAGCACGCTGTCGCAAAAATCGGGCGCAAGGATGTGACCGGCCAGGCCGATGGTCACGCACTCCTCGCCCTTCCACTCAAAACGGTAGATTGCGGTGTTGTACACCTTGTCCTTTTTGGGCTTACCCGTGGACAGCCGCTCGGCAATCTGACGCGCGGCGTCATTTTTCTCGGCGATGATGAGCTTCAAAAGAGGCTCCTATCTCGTGTCTCTGCGGCTACGCCCGCCCGTATGGCGGCCGATTTACGCCCTTGCTTGCTCGATCTGCCCGATGAGCCAATCGCACCAGGCATCCATGCCCTCGCCCTTGCGCGCGCTCACGGCAAACCGCGGCGCCTGCGGATTGAGGTCATCGAGTGTCTTAGTATACCTATCCATGTCAAAATCGAAAGCCGGGGCCACGTCGACCTTATTGAGCAGCTGCGCGCCAGCGTGCTGGAAGATGCCCGGGTACTTGATGGGCTTGTCGTCGCCCTCGGGCACCGAGAGAATCATGATGGACAGGTTCTCACCCAGGTCAAAGTCGACCGGGCAGACCAAGTTGCCCACGTTTTCGATAAAGATGACGTCGATGTTCTCCAGACCGACGGCCTGGTCGAACGCGTCAACGGCCTCCATGATCATGTTGCCCTCGAGGTGGCACAGGCCACCCGTGTTGATCTGGATGGCGGGCATGCCGGCTTCCTTCATGGTGATGGCGTCGACATCCGAGGCAATATCGCCCTCGATGACGGCACAGCGCAGGCCAGTCTTGTCGCGCAGGCGCTCGTTGGTGCCCAGGATCGTGGTGGTCTTGCCCGAGCCGGGGCTCGACAGCACGTTAATCACGTAGGTGTTTGTCTCATGAAATCGCTGACGCAGCTGATCTGCCAGGCGCTCGTTGCGCGACAGAATCGGCGACGCGATATCAATCGTTTTCTCGGCCATATTCGGCACTCCTTACTTCTGCCCCTTTATACCCCGTCCCCAGATGGCTAGCGGGCTAATCGTCGGGGGTTTCGATTTCGATACATGCGATGTCGAGCTCGCGGCCGTGCAGCAGACGCACGTTGGCGCCGCCACATTGGGGACAGCGGCAATGGAAGCGATCGTGCTCAAAGACCTCCCCGCAGTCCAGACACTCGCTTTGTGGATGGACTTCCTCCACGACAAGCTCGCAGCCTCGCGTGAGCGGGTCCTCATCGCGAAATGTCTCCCACGCAAAGTCGAGCGCCTCGCGCACCACTTCGGTCATATCCCCGATACGCAGCGTTACCAAAACGGCGCGCGAGGCCCCCGCCCCACGCGCCGCGCGAATCACTGTATCGAGTATGCCGTTGACAATGCCAACCTCGTGCATACCGATTTACTCCTCGTCGTCCTCATCGTCCGAGAACAGGTCCAGACGGCTCACAAACAAGCCCTCCTTGCCCTCGCGCGCGGTAATGACCACGCGGGCAATGGCGAGCGAAATCTCGTAGAGCGAGAGCAGGGCACCATACATGAGGCCCAGCGTAACGGGCGAGCCGTCGGGCGTAATCACAGCCGAGCCCACAAGCAGGCCCACGTACACGTAGCGCCAGGCGCCGCGGAAGGCCGCGTAGGACACGATGTGGAAGACGGACAGGTAGAAGATGATAAGCGGCAGCTCAAACGCCACGCCAAAGCCGATCATAAAGAGCAGCTCCATGTTGACGTAGTTCTCCAGGTCGGGCAGCGCCGTGGCGACGGCCGAGGTCTCGCCGATAAGCCACTCAAAGCCCGCCGGGATGATGATGAAATAGCAGAAGATGGCGCCCAGGAAGAACAGCACCGTCGAGGCGAGCACCGTGGGCACGACCCATTTGCGCTCGTTGGGACGCAGCGCCGGCAGGAAAAATGCTAGAATCTGCCAGATGATCATGGGCGTGCACATGACCACGGCCATCTTGATGGCCAGCGAGAAGCGCAGGCCAAAGCCGCCGAGCGTGGTGGTGATGTAGAACTTACCGTCCGGCACAAAGGAGCGGATGGGGTCTTCCAGGATGTCGAGCACCACGGGCGTGGCGAAATACAGCACGATGGCGGCGGCAAACACCGACACGACCACGATAGTCAGGCGGCGACGGAGCTCTCCCAGGTGATCGAAGAGCGGCATGCGCGCAGGTCCGATAGGCATTACTCATCGCCTCCCTTCGAGGCGTCGGCGGCAGCGGCGTCGTCCTCGGCCTCGAGCTCGCGGGCGAGCTGGTCGACGACGGCCTTGCGCTTGCGGGGACGACGGGCGTAGAGGTCGGCCGTCGTGGGCTCTACCGGCTCGGGCTCGGGCTCCGGTTCTGCAGCAGGCTCGGGCTCGACGACAGGCTCGGCGGCAGCGGCAGGCTCGGCACCCTCGGCCTCCTCAGCAGCACCCTCGCCCTCGGCGGCAGCCTCGCTCGCGGCCTTCTCGGCAGCAAGGCGGGCACGGCGCTCGGCAAAGGTCTCCTTCTTGGCGGGCGCTGCCGTCTCGGCGGCATCCTTGTCCGCATCGGAATCGTCATCGACGGCAGTCTTCTTGGGCTTGACCGGTGCCGAAGCGGCCTCGCTTACCGGATCGATAATCTCAGACTGAACAACGGCCGTCATCTTTTCCTGCGTCTCGCGGAACTGACGGATGGCACGGCCGATCGTGCGGCCCATCTGCGGGAGCTTATCCGGGCCAAACAGCAAAAAGCCGAAGACCACGATGATCGCGAGCTCACCCTCTCCAATACCAAACACACATACCTCCAAGGCTCGATGTGAGTCGAGCCCGCACCGCGCCATTCGGCCGGAACTCGTCTATTCATTCGGTCAAGTATAGCGCCCGGACGCCAAAACGTCCGAGCGCATCACAAACATATGCCAAACGGCACGCCCTTTTGGGGGCAAAGATTATGCAGCGGTGATCGAAATCTCCTGGTCGACACCCAACAGCTGAACCACGCGCATTACCGGGGGCTGCACATTGGTGCAGCTAAAACGCTTGCCGTGGTCGACCGCGTGGTGCGCGGCGCCCACGAGCACGCCAATGCCCGTTGAATCGATGTAGCTCACCTGGGCAAAATCGAGCTCAACGGCCTCAGTGGGCTGCTCGAGCGCCAGGTCGATGGCATTGCGCAGGCTATCGGCGTTAGAGATGTCGATCTCGCCGGTTACCTTAATGGTGTAGAGCTCTGGCGTGGGGTTGGTGGAAATACCCAAATCCATGTATATGCTCCTTTACGTATCGAAGGTGCGGATAGTACGGGAAGCCGCGCGTTAGGCGCGCTCGGCACGCGCGAGCTCGGCAGCGACAAGCTTAACGGCCAGCACCAGCACATCGAGCGCGGCCTCCAGGTCCTCGACCGTGGGATAGCTCGGCGCGATGCGGATGTTGGTATCGCGCGGGTCCTTGCCATAGGGCCAGGTAGCACCGGCCGGCGTGAGCTTGACGCCCAGGTCAGCACAAAGCGCAGCGACCTTTTGGGCCGAGCCCTCGGGACCATCAAAGCTCACAAAGTAGCCGCCGCGGGGATGCGTCCAAGTGGCGCAACCCGTATCGCCCAGGCCCTCGGTGAGCTTGCGCTCAACGGCCTCAAAGCGCGGGCGCAAGAACTCGGCGTGCTTTTTCATGTGCTCCTTGACCGCCTCGATGGTGGGAAGGAAACGCACGTGGCGCAGCTGGTTGAGCTTGTCGGCGCTGATAAGGCCTGCCTTCAGGCGCTTGGAGAACTCGGTGATGACCGCGGGGCTCGCACCGATAAAGCCGATACCGGCGCCCGGGAAGGTGATCTTGGACGTCGAGGCAAATGCCACCACGCGATCCTCGGTGCCCGCCGCGCGAGCGAGGTCAAAGATGTTTGCGAGCTCGTCGGTCTCGTCGTACAGGTCGTGCACGCAGTAGGCGTTGTCCCAGAAGATGCGGAAATCGGGTGCGGCCGTGGGCATCTCAACCAGGCGACGCACGGTGTCCTCGCTAAAGGTGATGCCCGTGGGGTTGGAATACTTGGGCACGCACCAGATGCCCTTGATGGAGTCGTCGGCGGCAACCAGGCGCTCGACCTCGTCCATGTCGGGGCCGTTGTCGGTCATCGCGACGGGGACATTCTCGATACCCAGGTCGGCGGTGATGCCAAAGTGACGGTCGTAGCCGGGAACCGGGCACAGGAACTTGACCTTCTTGCCGTCGTGCGCGGCCTCGTAAGCCTCCCAGGGCTCGCTGCCGCACGAGCCGCAGCGCCAGAACATGCCGGCGATGTCATGCTCGATCAAAAGGCTCGACGAACCCAGTACGAGCGTCTGCTCGGCGGGGCAACCCAAAAACTCCCCCGCTAGCTTGCGCGCCGAAGGAATGCCCTCAAAGCAGCCGTAGTTGGAGCAGTCGACGTTGCCGTCGTGCAGATCGGCATCGGCATTGAGGATATCGAGCATGGGTCGAGAGATGTCCACCTGGGAGGGCGACGGCTTGCCGCGGGCCATGTCGAGCGCCAGGCCCTTGGCCTTGACCTCGGCGACCTCGGCTTTGAGCGCCTCGATGGCGGCATCGAGTTCGGTGGTTTCCATCTTCTGGTAGATCGTCTGCATGGGTGCGACCTTTCACGAAGCGGTACGTTGCAATTCTTCTAAGTATAGACCGCCACCGTCGCAACGTTATGAAGCCGTGATAGATTAAGTCCATCGCAATGAATTACGAATCGCCGCGCATGCCGGCATGAAGCGCCCAAGGAGGCACTATGGAGTACGGATCGTTCCAGGCCGAGGAATTCGGCGACCTTCAGCGCCTGGTCGACGGACTGTTTTACGACCGCCACGCCATCGACCGCCTGGATCTGATCGTACAGGCCGAAATCTTGGACCTGGCGCCCGATCTCATGGAAATCGTGAACCTGCTACCGCCCGGCTATTACGACCGCCAGTCACTTTGCGACCAGCTCAACTCCGCCTTGGCCGCCCACGGCTGGGGCGCCATCTACGGCACCGTGGAATAAACCTAGTCATTGGGGCCTGTGGTCAAAAAATAGCAAATATGAGTACTGTTACTTTTTTAGTAACAGCGATTTTGAATTAAAAAGGCCAGTCTTGGCCTTTTGTGTCCGGTTTTGGAAGGATGCATCAGCATTTTTCGTCCAGCCACGCAATCGTTAATGCACAGACAGAATAGATTTGTACATTATTTTTCGCGCCTAAAATGAAACGCCGTTTGTGACAGTACTCACAAACGGCGTTTTTTGGCCACTGGGGTGTCCGGCAGGTGGCAAGTACCACTCAAAACCGCGTTTTACACGCGCTCGAGCAGGCTCTGGCGTCTGTTTCTACGCGCCTACTCGTTCTTGGGCGCGGGGTGCTTGCAGATCACACTCATGTAGATCATGCCAAGTACGGCCGCGGTGACAGAGCCGGCGAGAATAGCGGCCTTGGCGGCCAGAACCTCAAACTGGGCCGTCGGGAAGGCAAGGCCGCTGATGAGAATCGACATGGTAAAGCCGATGCCGCCCAGAATGCCCACACCGGCAATCATGTGCCAGTTGACATTGCGCGGCAGCTCGCAGGCCCTAAGCTTAACCAGGGCAAACGTCATGCCAAAGATACCGATCGGCTTACCCAGCAGCATGCCAAAGTACACGCCGAGCGTCACCGGGTCGGTGAGCAGCGTGCTCATGTCCACGCCCACTAGGCGAACCTGTGCGTTGACGAACGCAAAGATCGGCAGGATCACAAAGTTGACCGGCGTGGAGATCAGACGCTCCATGCGAATGAGCGGCGGGGTCACGCGGTGCATGACGCGCTCGACCTTGCTGGTCGAGACGGTAAAGTCATGCTGGCCCAGGATGTGTGCCTCGTCATCGTAGCGGTCATCGAGCAGCGGCAGGCACTCGCCCAACCAATCGGTGAGGCTATCGAGCTTGACGCCGCACTTGGCCGGGATGGTAAAGGCCAAGATGACGCCGGCGAGCGTAGCATGCACGCCGCTCTTGAACATGCAGAACCACAACAGCAGACCCAGTACCGAATACGGGGCAAGGCGGTAATGCTGCGTCTTGTTGAGCCACACGAGCGCGCAGGTCACAAGCGCGGCGGCGCCCAACCAAAACGGATTGGGGCTTTGACCGTAGAAAATGGCGATGGCGGCGATGGAGATGAGGTCGTCGGCGATGGCGAGCGTCGAGAAGAACACGCGCACGCCGTTGGGCACACGGTTGCCCAAAAGCGACAGCACGCCCAGCGCAAAGGCAATATCGGTTGCCATGGGAATGGCCCAGCCGTTGTGCGCGCCGGCATGGTTAAAGATCAGATAGATGCAGGCGGGAACGACGACGCCGCCCACGGCCGCCAGCATGGGAAGCATAGCCTGGCGCGGGTTTTTGAGCTCGCCGACCGTCATCTCATACTTGAGCTCAATGCCCACCAGCAAAAAGAAAATCGCCATGAGGAAGTCGTTGACGAATAGCTCGACGGTGAGACCGGCCGTAAGGTTGCCCAGACCCACATACAGCGGGGTCTCCAAAAAGTGATGGATGGCCTCGTAGGCATCGGTATTGGCGCAAATGACGGCGGCGATGGCGGCGAAGACCATGACGGCGGCGGAAATCGTGCCGTTCTCGGCGATGCGCTCCCAGATGTCGTGGCGCTCAAAACGCTTGCGCTCACGAACGTTGAACAGCTGCTCAGTTGCTGCCATGGGCGGCTCCTTTCACGGGAAAGCTCCCGTCTTAAAAAAGCACGGCCCGCCCAAGTGGCGGCGCCGCGCTCTAACGTATTACGCTTGCATCTAGCCTACCCTGCACGACAAGCACGCAGGCGTGACCGAAAAGCGGAACCACAGGTTGAACATTATTTGCTCAACGGCACGGGCACGCCTGTCCAAGAGACGACGCGGCGCCGCGCACAAAAAACGACCGGAGCGCGGGGCGTCCGCGATCCGGTCGTGGCGTTTGGTCAACTAAACCTAGCAGGCGGCCATGATGGGGGCAGCGACCTGCTTCTTACGGGAGAGGACGCCCGGCATCCAGACGCCGTCGTGCTCGTCGGCAATGCCCAGGCCCTTCTGAGCAGCCTCGGTCTCGCCCTCGAGCAGGACCTGCGAGCCCTCCTCCATGATGTCGGTAATGCACAGGACAATGCCGTCGGCACCCTTCTCGGCGGCGTAGGCGCGCATGGCCTCGCGGATCTCGTCGATCATACCGAGCGCACGGCTCTTGTCGACGGTCTCGTACTGGCCGATGAGCAGCTTCTTGCCGGCGGGCTCGAACATCTTGATGTCGTTGCCGACCATCTCGGCTGCAGTGAAGGAGCCGGACGGACGGGTGAGGAAGACCTCCATGCCAAACTTGACCGGATCGACGCCCACCTGCTCGCCGAGCTTGGCGGCGACGGCGCGATCGACATCGGTGGTGGTGGGGCTCTTGAGCATGAGCGTATCGGTCATCATGGCCGAGAGCAGCAGCTTGGCCTGGACGTCGGAAAGCTCAACGCCGAGCACGCCGGCGAGCTTGGTGACGATGGTGCAGCTGGAGCCCCAGGGCAGGCAGATGTAGTGCAGCGGGCCGGCGGTCTCGAAGTCGCCGATGCGGTGATGGTCGACGACGCCAAAGACCGTGGCGTCCTTAAGGCCGGCGACGGACTGGGCAGACTCGTTGTGGTCGGTGAGGACGACGAGCTGACCGGCCTCGACGGACTCGATCACGCGGGGCTCGGCGATGCCGGCGTCGGCGAGCAGCTTGGCAGACTCGGCCGGAAGCTGACCAAGGGCGCAGGCCTCGTAGGTGTTGCCGGCATACTCAACCTGGTTGAGCAGCTGGGACAGGACGACGGCGCTCATGATGGCGTCGTTATCGGGGTTCTGGTGACCAAAGACAAGAACGTTTGCCATGGATATCCTCCACTTGATATGTGTACTTGGACGTAGCTATGGTAGCACGCCGATGCCGAGCCTTCGCAGACGGAAGGGCCACGGCATATTTTGGGGCGCAGGCACGGGGGCCAAGGCTGTCCCTTTTACACCATGTTGGTGCAATGTAACCTGTCCCCCTTGCACCAGCTATTTACCGGCAGCGCGCAGGGCTACGTAGGCGGCACCGATGATGCCGGCGTCGTTTCCGAGCGAAGCGACCTTAATGGGCGTCTCGCGCGAGGCGGAAAGCGCGTACTGCTTAAAGTGCTCGCGAACCTTGTCGAGGTAGACATCGGCCGAGGCGGAGGCGCCGCCGCCGATGAGGAACATCTCGGGATCAACCACGTTGGCAATAAGCGCCAATGCGCGGCCGAGATAGTCGGCCATGGTATCGGCCGCGGCCAGCGCGAGCTTGTCGCCCTCGCGACAAGCCTGGAACACGTCCTTGGAATCGGAGGGGCCGGTCAGCTCGATGGGCTCGACGCCCGCCTTCTTGCACTCGGCAAGGTAGTTGCTCACCACGCCGGTGGCGCTGGAATACTGCTCCAGGTGGCCATGGCCGCCGCAGCCGCAGGTGCGCTCCTCGGCCGGGTTCAGGCACATGTGGCCAATCTCGCCGCCGGCGCCCACAACGCCCGATACCACGTCGCCGTTAACGATAACGCCGCCGCCCACGCCGGTACCAATGGTGACCATCACCACGTTCTGTACGCCCTTGGCAGAGCCGAGCCAGGCCTCGCCCATAGCAGCAGCGTTGGCGTCGTTCTCGTACTTAACGACCGCGTCGGGGCAGTGCTCCTGGATGGCGATCTTGAGCTCGGGCAGGTTGATGGCGATGTTCGCCTTGACCTTGGCATCGCCCGATGCCGGAATGGGGCACGGAACGGCCAGGCCAATGCCCGACACAAAGGCACGCGGAATCTGGGCCTTGGCGACCACCTGGTCGATAGCCTCGGTCACCGCGGCAAAGCCCGCAGCGTCAACGATGGGAGGCGTGGGCACGCTGGCCTTGGCAAGCAGGTTGCCGTCCTCGTCGAACAGGCCCTCCTTGACCGAGGTGCCGCCGACGTCGATGCCGATGTAATACTGCTTAGGTTCCATGGGAGCCCGCCTTTCTCGTTTAAACATTGCCTGTATGGTACCGCTCCCAAGGCAAAAACCTACCAAAAAGGGACAGGTTTGTTTTGGCAGGTTTTATCTGGGAAAACGCGAATGGTCGCTTAATAGGTCGCGCAAGACCTTCCCCAAATATAAAGGCGCCGGGAGGCGGAGACTCCCGGCGCCCGTCAAAGGGACTGTGTTGTCTGTTGGACCGCACGGCCCATCGCGGCGATAACGCCGACTAGGCCTGAAGTACCTGCAGCTGCTTGTGAATCTCGATGAGCTCCGTCGCCATGACGCGCATGGTCTCGGTACCGGCCATCTGGTCCTCGGCATGCAGCAGAATCAACGGGGCCTCGCCGTTACGCTCGCCGTTGGCCTCCTTCTTCAGAAGCCCCATGTGAACATCGTGGCCACCGTTATAGGCCTCGTCGCCCTGCTTGATAAGCTCCTCGGCGGCGTCAAAATCGCCCTCCTTGGCCTTTTGCACGGCATTGATGTACATGCTCTTGGCGGTACCGACGTAGCTGATGATCTCGAAGCAGGTCATCTGCAGTTCGTTCATATCCTCCATGCGGAGCACCTAGCCCATCACGCTGACGCAGTGGTCGATGATGCCGGCAGCGTTCATGCGGCCGTAGTCGACCATGTTGATGACCTCGACCGGAAAACGACCGGCGGCCTCCTTCTCAAAATCGCCCTTGGTGTAGCCGATCTGCGGACCAAGCAGCAACATGTCGCACTCGTCCAGGTGATCGTGGGCCTCGTTCATGGGACGAGCCTCGACCTCAATATCCAGACCACGGTTTGCAACCTCGGCCTGCATCTTCTGGACCAGCAGGCTCGTGGACATGCCGGCATTGCAGCAGAGCATGATCTTCTTCATGGTTTCCTCCTTATAACTGCGCGGCGCGCAGACGACAACTGGTTGTATTCCTTGCGGCTATTGTGCCCGCTCCCCTGTATCTTTACGCAAGGGAGAGAGCCGCGGGCACCGGCACCGCGTACCGGCGCCCGCAAAGGTGAAAGGGACGAACGTTAGGCGTTCTACTCGGCGAGAGCCTCCTGCTTGGCGATTGCCTTCTCGGAAATCTTCATAAAGGGCAGGTAGACGGCCATGCCAATGACAATCTCGAGAGCCTGCCACACGCCGGCGCGCCAGTCAAAGCCCGTAGCGAGCAGGGCATTGATGACGGGAGGCATGGTCCAGGGCACCTGGGCGATGCAGGGGCTGATGATGCCTGCGCAGGTAAGGCCATAGGTGATGCCGATGAACAGATCGGGAAGAAGGACGAACGGGATCATGAGCGGCAGGTTGTACACGATGGGGTAACCGTAGATAACCGGCTCGTTGATGTTGAACAGACCAGGCAGGATAGCCATCTTGGAAACGGTCTCGGAAGCCTTGTTCTTGGAGAACAGGAGCGTGTCGAGCAGAAGCATGAGGGTGCAGCCCGAGCCGCCGATGAGGGCGAAGCTGTTAACGATCTGCATGTTCATGTAGTGATCGGGCTGGATGGTGCCACCGGCGGCAAAGGTAGCCATGTTGTCGACGATGAGCATGGTCAGGATCGGCTCGACGGTAGCGCCAGAGATGGTGGACTGGTGAATACCGACGCAGAACAGCAGGTTAGCAAGGGTGTAGATGAGGATAACAGCCCACGGACCGGCGTTCATGATGCTCTTGAGCGGGTTGGAGATGCACGTGGAGATGATGGTGCACAGATCGGTGCCGGCGCACACGGCGAGCAGGGCTGCGGCAAGAGCGAAGATCGCGAGGTTGAGCAGCATCGGGATCATGACGTTGAAGGAGTTGGAGACCGCGGGAGGCACGCCCTCGCCCAGCTTAACCTTGAGCTTCTCGACGCCAGAAATCTTGATGAAGAGCGAGACGGAAAGCAGGGCGATGATAATAGCCGAGAACAGACCGTTGGTGCCGGTGTTGGCAGTCGAAAGGGCGCCCGTGACCTCGGCGGAGGTGATCTTGTCGGTGAGCAGCGGGCTCGTGGCGGCAAGCGAGGCGGTGATCTGCTGCGGCATCATGATGACGAAAGCAGAGATAGCGACGACCACGCAAGCGAGCGGGTTATCGAAACGCTTGTTCTTAGCGAGGCTGTAGCCAATCAATCCGGCCAAGATAATGGCAGAGACGTTGAGGGTGCCCAGCGTAATTGCCGAACCCCACGTCTGAAGGTTGGCAAGGCCCGCCGCATCGAGCGGGAACAGAGGGAACACGACGTTGTTAATAAGAACCGCGATACCCGCAAGGATATAGAGCGGCGTGATGGTCGCGAAGGCGTCACGCAGGGAACGCAGGTGAACCTGGTTTCCCACCTTCGCAGAGACCTCGGCAAACTTGTCGAGGAAGCTCTTTCCGTTGTCACTGGCCATGATTGCTCCTAACTTTCAAATCCGGCCTTTTCCTATGCGCACGGTGGTCTGTCGCCCTCTGCCACCAGATGTGCCATGTGTTGCGCGCAGCGGCGCGCGGTCTGGGCGTTCGCCCGTTCGCTAATCAACCACGTGAGTCGTGGCGACCTGCTTGAGCCAAGCTGCCGACTTCTTAAGGCGGCGCTTGTAGCCGTCCATAAGGTCGACCTCGACAAAACCGTAACGGTTCTTAAAGGCATTCGCCCAAGACCAGTTATCGATGACGGCCCAATAATGGTATCCACGGCACTTGGCGCCCTCGGCAATTGCCTTGGCAACCCACTCCAGGTGCTGGCGTACAAAGTCGACGCGGTAGTCATCCTGGATGGTTCCTTCGGCGTCTCGGTTCTTGTATTCGTCCATGATGCCGATGCCGTTCTCGGAAACGAACCACTCAAGATCGGGGTAGTTCTTAGCGCAGTCCATGCCAAAGTCGTAGAGGCCCTGCGGGTAGATCTCCCAGCCGCGGCTCTCGTTCATAACGGCGTCGGGCCACACGTACTCGTCGGCAAAGTGCGGCAGACCGTACTGGTCGATCTTGCTCGCCGGCGCCTGAACGCGCGTGGGGTGGTAGTAGTTGCAACCGAGCCAGTCGACAACACCCTGCTTAAGAATCTCTTGGTCGCCGGCACGGAACGGAAGCTTAACGCCGCCCTCGGCCAGGCTGTCGAGCACGTCGGCGGGAAGCTCGCCCTTGGTAATGAGGTCGAGCCACCAGCGGTTGTTGATGCCGCTGGTCATACGCACGGCCTCGAGGTCCGCCTCGCTGGGGTTCTCCTTGGTGTAGACCGGGGTAAAGCAGTTGATCATGCCGATCTTGGCATCGCTGCGAACGGCGCGCTCGTCATAGGCGCGACGGTAGTTGGCCACGGCCAGCGCATGTGCCAGCGAGATGTGATACTGCACGGTGCGAGCGCGGCTAAAGTCGTGGAGCTGCGGGAACCACACGCCCTCCTGATAGCGCTGCTCGGGCTCGACGATGGGCTCGTTAAAGGTGAACCAGTACTTGATCTCCTGGCCAAACTCGTGGAAGGCGACGTCGGCGTAATGTGCGTAAGCCTCGACAACCTCACGGCTCTCCCAGCCGCCACGGTTAAAAAGGTAGGTGGGCATGTCAAAGTGGTACAAGTTGACAAACGGCTCCAGGCCGGCTTCGCGAGAGGCGCGGAACAACTCGTGATACCACGCGGCGCCTTCCTCGTTGAGGTTGCCGTCGGCATCGAGCAGACGGCTCCACTGGATGGAAGTGCGATAGGTATCCAGGCCCAAGTCCTTCAAAATGCGAAGGTCTTCCTGGTACTTGGCCATAAAGTCATTGCCGGCGTAAGAGCCAACGCAGTTGTAGAACGAGCCCAGATCCTGGATGGACCAGGTGTCCCACAGGTTCTCGAGCTTGCCGCCCTGGTTCCACTGACCCTCAGTCTGCGGGCCGGACATAGCAGCGCCAAAGAAGAAGTCGTTGGGCAGCTGATACTGTGCCATCAAAGTCCTCGCTTTCGTGTTCTAGAGCTTCCGGTTGGAGACGGGTTTGCTTTGGCAGGTTATCCGGCGCGGGCGCGCACCGGTCATACCGATATCCAACCCGCCAAAACAAAACCGTCCCCAAACGGTCGATCCTGTTCTGCGGAAAGATTCCGTTCGTTGCTTAAACTATAGCGCTCTAATTCTAAAAGTAAAGCGTCTTTTTCTTTTTTCTTTCTCGAGCTTCTTAGATAAAGGTTATATGGGTGCCTTGTTAAGGGTTATACTTACTTGCGTATTGATATATGTCGGAAAGGAGGTTCAATGATTCCCAAATACGAGGCGATAGCTGCAGATATTCGTCGAAGCATCGAGGATGGCACTCTTAAACCGGGCGACAAGCTTCCCACCGTCGTTGAGTTCTGCGAGCTCTATAGCGTTTCCAAAATCACCGTCAAACGAGCTATCGAGCAAATCACCGAGGAAGGTCTTATTACCAGCCGACGCGGATCGGGTACCTACGTTAAGGACACGGCGGGACTTCCCGGTCAGGCGTTTTTCCAGGGCAAAAACGACCGTGCCCAGGGCTTTTCGTATGAGCACCGCGGGGAGAAGGTGACCTCGGTGGTCTACGATTTCTCGATTGTTAATCCACCAGCGGACATCGCAGCCCAGCTGGGAATTGCCGAGGATGACTTTGCCTATCACATCGTGCGCGTGCGTCAGGCCGATGAGAAGCCCATCGTTATCGAGTACACCTACATGCCCCTCGAGCTGATTCCAGGCCTTAAAAAGAAGGACCTGTACGGATCGGTCTACCACTTCATCCGCGAGCAATGTGGGCTGAAGATTTCGAGCTTCCACCGTACCATTCGCGCCGTGGCAGCAACCGAGGAAGAAGCCGAGCGCTTGGACACCAAGCCTGGCTCTCCCCTGCTCGAGCTCACCCAGATTGGCTTTTTGGACAGCGGCGCCGCCTTTGAGTATTCGGTCTCGCGCAACGTTGGCGACCGCTTTGAGTTGCACAACGTAACGTTGGCATAGGTTTTTGTAGTCATCCGGGCGCTCGCTTTGAGCTGTTTTGTGCAGCGCCCGCGCAACACAATGGGGGTATGAACATGTCCGATTTGATTAAGCTGACGCCGATCTTCCACGAGAAGATCTGGGGCGGTCGCCAGCTCGAAACCGTATTTGGCTACGACATTCCCGATGGCCCCATCGGTGAGTGCTGGGCCATCTCGGCCCACCCCAACGGCGACTGCCAGATTGCGGAGGGCCCGTATGCCGGCCACACGCTGTCGTGGCTGTGGGCCGAGCATCGCGAGCTCTTTGGCAACTGCGAGGGCAAGGAGTTCCCGCTGCTCATTAAGATTCTGGACGCCAAGGACGACCTTTCGATCCAGATTCATCCCAACGACGAGTACGCTGCCGAGCACGAGAACGGTAGCCTGGGCAAAACCGAGTGTTGGTATGTGCTGGACTGCGAGCCCGACGCCACGATCATCGTCGGCCAGCGTGCCAAGGACCGCGCCGAGGCCGCACAAATGATCGAGGAAGGACGTTGGGACGACATGCTCAACGTGTTGCCGATTCACAAGGGCGACTTTTTCCAGATTGATTCCGGTACCGTGCACGCCATCAAGACCGGCACGCTCATTTTGGAGACGCAGCAGTCGAGCGACGTGACGTATCGTCTGTACGACTACGACCGTCCCGGCACTGACGGCAACCTGCGCCCGCTGCACATTGAGCAGAGCCTCGACTGCATCGACTTTGATGCTCAGGCTCCGACCGACGGCACGGTGACCGCGCCCGAGGTGGACGGCGTGACCGAGCTCGAGTCCAACCCCTGCTACACCGTCGATCGCGTGCGCGTCAACGGCAGCAAGACCCTCGACCAGCGCTGGCCCTTCATGTGCCTGTCGGTCATCGACGGCGAAGGCACCGTCTGCGGCGACCCCGTCCACAAGGGAAGCCACCTGCTGGCCCCGAGCACCGTCAGCTCCATCGACCTCGAAGGCAAGATGGGACTGATCATCAGCCACCTGTAGGTCGCACCAACAACCCAAACGCAACAAGGGGCTCTCCCGTCCATGTGCGGGAGAGCCCCTTGCCATATCTATTTATCAGCCCACCCGGCTCTCCAGATCAAAAAGCGAACGAGCAGAGCGACGTTCGCAAGCACCGTTACCCAAGGACCTGGGCGGGCGTATAGGGCAACATCGATCGCGAGTTCCGCACGCAAAGGAGAGCACTTAATGTGCTCTCCGTCTTGCGCAGGACTGCCCGAGCAGGCGATGTTGCCCTATACGCCCGCCCAGGTCCGCCAGGATCACGACAGCTTGACGATCGGCGCGAAGCCCTTCATCAGCTTTTTGGTCTGACCGGTCTTTTCGAATTGAACCTCGATCATGTCTCCGGCGACCGAGATCACGGTACCCGTGCCAAAGGTCTTGTGGCTCACGGTATCGCCTGCGGCAAAGTCCTGCGATGCGCTGGCGCGATCAACCTTGCGCTCCACCGTCGGGGACACCTTGGACGAGGGCTTTTTGGCTCGCGGTGCGCCCGAGCCAAAGGTCGAGGCAACACGGCCAGCGTCGGGCGAGACCCCACGATGGCGCTCGGTCCCGTAGCTGCTGCCACCAAAGAAATCGTCAAAGCTCGATCCGCCGCGCGAACCGGAACCGCCAGTCGAGCGCGTATGCGAACCAAATACCTTGCCGCCGTACATATCCGAACCCATGCCCGAGCCAAAGGTGCCGTGACGGTCGCCGCGCTTCTCCCAACCCGTGCCTTCAAAACCGGCAGAACCGATACCGCTAAACTCGATATCCTCAAACGGAATCTCGTTGAGGAAGCGCGAGCGCGGGTTGGCAGAGGTCGAGCCGTAGGTGCGACGCGTGGCCGCATAGGTCAGGAACAGGCGCTTACGGGCACGCGTGATGGCGACGTAGGCCAGGCGACGCTCCTCCTCGAGCTTACCCGGGTCATCGCTGCCGCCAAAGTCGTGCACGTGCGGGAAGATGCCCTCCTCCATGCCGGCCACGAACACCGCCGGGAACTCCAGGCCCTTGGCGGAGTGGATGGTCATCATGGTAATGGCATGCGTCTCGCCGGCCAGGGAATCCAAGTCGGAGCGCAGGGCCAGCCACTCCATGAGTGCCGGTAGCGCCTTACAGGTGAGCGGACCATAGGTGCGCTCAATCTCGTCGGCATGCACGGCACCCGCCGGCATCCCCGTCGGCGCGGCATACGCGTTGCCCGCGATGGCGGCGGCCAGGGCATCCTGCGGCGAGAGCGCCGGGGCGGCTAGGCTATCGAGCGGATTGGAACCTGCGGCATCGCGCGCGCCGACGAGTGCCTCAAACGAGGATGCCGGGGCAAATGGCCCCGGTTCGGGCGCGGGCGCGCTCACCACGACGGGCTCGGCGCCGGCAGGCACGTCGGCAACACCAGCTGCGCGCAGCTCTTCCAAGCTCTCGAGCGTACCCTCGATGTCCTCGTGCGTCTCCTCAAATTCGGCAGCGACGCCCAGGAATTCCTGGATGTTCTCGGCACGGCTCTCAGACTCCATGGTGCCCTCGGCGCGAAACGCCTGCAGCAGACCCGTCTTATCGACAATCATCTCGACGACGTCCTTGAGCTCGCCGTCCATGCGGCGGCCCTCGCGCACCAGCGACACAAAGCTTGACAGGCCATTGCGGACCTTGGCGCTAAACATGCCGGTTTCGGCACACGCAATCTCGCAAGCCTGGAAGAACGAGCAACGGTTGTCGCGCGCCAGCTGCTCGATTTTTTGGATCGAGGTGGAGCCGATGCCACGGCGCGGTGTGTTGATGACGCGCTTGACGCTCATCTCGTCGGCCGGGTTCACGATCATCTTAAGGTAGGCCATGACATCACGGATCTCGGCACGGTCGAAGAATCGCGTGCCGCCCACGATCTTGTAGGGCACGCCCGCGCGCAGGAACATATCTTCGAGGATACGCGACTGGGC
The DNA here is from genome assembly GCF_040092305.1 of Collinsella sp. CLA-ER-H6. Lineage (NCBI taxonomy): Bacteria > Bacillati > Actinomycetota > Coriobacteriia > Coriobacteriales > Coriobacteriaceae > Collinsella > Collinsella sp. CLA-ER-H6. Next base: position 45,604 of record NZ_JBBNLS010000004.1, on the reverse strand, counting down.
GTTGGTGCGATAGAACACGGCAATGTCGTCGTAGCTCGTGCCTTTGGCATGCAGCTTCTCGATCTCGCCGGCAATCCAGCGGCCCTCGTCGCGCTCGTCGCTCGCCTGGAAGGCCTGGATCTTCTCGCCATCGCCCTCGGCCGTAAACAGGCGCTTGTCCTTGCGCTGCGAGTTGTGGCGTACCACGGCGTTGGCGGCGTTCAGGATATGACCCGTGGAACGATAGTTCTGCTCCAGCTTGACGGTCTTGCAGTTTTTAAAATCCTTCTCAAAGTCCAGGATATTGGTGATGTCGGCGCCACGCCAGCTGTAAATGGACTGGTCATCGTCGCCCACGACCATGAGGTTTTGGTACTTGGCGGCAAGCAGGTTGGCAATCTCATACTGGACGTGGTTGGTGTCCTGATACTCGTCGACGCTAATGTAGCGGAAGCGCTCCTGGTACTTGTCGAGCACCTCGGGGCGGGTGCGCAGCAGCTCGAGCGTGCGCACGAGCAGGTCGTCGAAGTCCATCGCGTTGGCGGCACGCAGGCGGCGTTCCAGCTCCAGGTAGACCTGCGCGGCCTTTTTGTCGTTGGGGCTGTCGGCGGATTTGAGCATGTCCTCGGGGCCGATCATGGCGTTTTTGGCCGAACTGATCTTGCTGCGGATCATATTGATGGGGAATTGCTTTTGCTCGATACCGAGCGCCTGCATAATATCGCGCACCATGCGCTTGGAATCGTCGTCATCGTAGATGGTGAACTGACCGGTGTAGCCCAGCAGGTCAGCGTCCTCGCGCAGCATGCGCACGCACATAGCATGGAAGGTGCACACCCACATGCCGCGGGTACCGCTGGGGATGAGTGCCGCCAGACGCTCGCGCATCTCGGCCGCGGCCTTGTTGGTAAACGTGATGGCAAGGATCTGCCAGGGCTTAACGCCCAGGTCGCCGAGCATATGTGCGATGCGGAAGGTCAAGACGCGGGTCTTACCCGAGCCGGCGCCGGCAAGGACCAGCAACGGACCCTCGGTGGTCAGGACCGCCTCGCGCTGGGCGGGATTAAGGCTGTCGATGTCGACGAGCGGCTTGGCGGGTTTGGGTGCCGGCGCGGGAGCGTCGTAAATGTCGAGCGGCACGGATTCCGGCGTGGGCGGCACGGGTACCGCGGCGTTCTTTTCCCAGGGCAAGGGCTGGGTCATGGGCGACTCCTCATCTGACGGACGGCGCGCCTGCGGGCAGCGCCATAGTTTGAGCCGTACCAGTATACCGAGCCGCGCGGACACCGACGCAAATCACACCACGACTCCGTGCGTCACCGTCAGGCCCGCCCAGCGGATTTGGTGCAATGGAGCCACCGATGTCATGGCAACGGTAGCGAGCGGCGGCCGGGGCGAACAAATTGGCATGAAAAAGGGGGCGGCATAGACCTTTTGGTCATGCCACCCCCTTTGAATGACAAGTTGTCGCCCCGGCCGCCGCGCAGCGTCGACTAAGTTAGAGGCCGAGCATCGGCTCCAGAACGAAGAAGTATGCGAGCACTACGATGCCCAGGATGATGCGGTAAACACCGAAGCACTTGAAGTCGTGACGGCGGACGAAGCCCATGAGCCACTTGATGGCGATGAGCGAAACCACAAAGGCCACAACGCAGCCCACGCCCAAGATAGCGACCTCGTTGGCGCCGAACGTGCCGCCCTTGATGAAGTATTTGACCAGCTTGAGTGCACTCGCGCCAAACATGACAGGGATGGCCAGGAAGAACGTAAACTTGGACGCCACCGAACGCGTACAGCCCAAAAGCAGGCCGCCGATGATGGTAGAACCGGAGCGAGACGTACCAGGCACCAGCGAAAGCACCTGGAAGCAGCCGATACCCAGCGCAGTCTTCCAGCTCAGGTCCTCGAGCGTGGCGATGGAGCCAAAGTCCAGATTCTCGTCATCGTCCTCATCCTCAGCGGTAGCCGCGGCGGGCGCCGCAAAGTGTGCACCGGCGGGACGTCCACCCGACACCACAGCACGCGAACCAAACGAACCGGCAACGGCCATTTCCTCGCGCTTGTTCGCGCGCCAGTTCTCGATCACGATAAACAGCACGCCGTACACAATGAGCGCCAGCGCCACGACGGGAGCATTGTAGAAATGCTCCTCCATCCAGTCGTTGAGCGGCAGGCCGATCGCCGCGGCGGGAATGCAGCCGAGCACAATCTTGCCCCACAGCACCCAGGTGTCGCGACGGCCCTCCTTGCCCTTGCTGGGCGAGAACGGATTGAGCTCATGGAAGAACAGCACACAGACGGCCAGAATGGCGCCGAGCTGAATCACGACCAGGAACATATTCCAGAACGTCTCGCTCACGTTCATCTTGACGAACTCGTCCACCAAGATCATGTGACCGGTCGACGAAACAGGCAGCCATTCGGTGATGCCCTCGACCAGGCCCATGAAAGCAGATTTTAGAAGCTCGATGATATCCAAAGGGACCCCCTCGTTAGACACCCGCCGATATTGTTCTGCGGACGGTGCGGGCGATGTCCCATTATCAACCGTTCGGGCGCGTCTGCGCCTACCCTTACCAAAAAACTCGTCCGTTCACAGAATTGCGAGCGGTCAAACCCAAATCCTTGGGTATAACTGCAACAAGATAAAGTGTCCGGCGGCCACGCATCCGCGCCCGCCCGATGCACGAGCCCCACGCCCGTGCGATAGACCAAGGAGGAAACCATGAACGAGGGCTACACCAAGGTATTTGTTTCACTCGACGGTACTGAGCAGCAGGATTTTGTGCTCGCACGCGCCATCAAGGTCGCCGCGAACAACGGCGCCAAGCTGATAATCGGCCACGTTATCGATTCCACGGCGCTCGAGAGCGCCGGTTCCTATCCGGTCGATCTGGTCAACGGCCTAGAGGAGGCATTTAAGAACTCCATCGCCAAGCAGCTCGAAGAGGCTAAGGCCAATCCCGACATCCCCGAGGTCGAGGTCATGATTCGCGCCGGCCGTATTCGCGAGACGCTCAAGGACGAGATGCTCGACGTAGTCAAGCCCGACTTGGTGCTCTGCGGCGCACGCGGCCTGTCCTCGATCAAGTATGCGCTGCTGGGTTCGATTTCGACGTTCCTGCTGCGCAATACGGACTGCGACATCTTGGTCGTGAAGTAGCGTTGCTCCCGCCGGCCGCGGGGCCTGCGGGGTTTCCACGGGCACGTCCTCGCCGCGTTGCGGCTGCGGGATGTGCCCTTAGGAAACCCCTCCCGGCCCCGCGGCCTTCGCAGTCTTACTTCAACGAGTTGTCTAATGGAAAAATGGCGTGCCGCCCCGTTTGGGGCGGCACGTTTTTTATGGGGGATTCATTTGAGCCCCATAGTTGTGTTCGCGTTCGGGAACATAGCGCCAATTGCCTTAGCTATGTTCACGTTCGGGAACATAGCCGTCCGTGCCGCAAGACGGCCCGCCTACTCAAAGTATTGGAACTTGTTGGTTGAGAAGGCAAACGTGACGACAAAGCCTTTGCCGGAGTCGGATGCTGCGGTGACGTCGATGCCCATCTTGGAGCACAGGCGCGCCACCAGATAGAGACCGATGCCCGTTGCGCGCTTGGTGGTGCGGCCGTTGTCGCCGGTAAAACCCTTCTCGAACACACGCGGCAGGTCGGCCGCGCTCACGCCGCAGCCGTTGTCCGCGACGGTAAGCTCGATGCGCTCGCTCGCCAGGCCCTCGTCCAGCAAAGCACCCGAAAACACAATCTTTGCGCCGTCCTCACGCGCATATTTAATGCTGTTCTGAATGAGCTGGCCCAGAATAAACTCGAGCCATTTCTCGTCGGTAAAGACCTCAAAGTCGAGGTTCTCGCACACCGGCGCCACGCGTGCCGCGATGAGCTCACGCGCATTGGCCTTGATTGCGCCCGTCACCAGAGCCTTGAGGTTCCAACGTCGAATCAGGTAATCGCGCTCCACAACCTCCGAGCGCGCATAGTAGAGCGCCTGGTCGATATAGCGCTCCACGCGGGCAAGTTCGCGTGCCAGGTCGTCCACGCGCGACAGGTCGTCTTCGCCGCTGTCTAGGTTTTCCAAAATCAGGTGAGCCGCCGCCAGGGGCAGCTTGGCCTCGTGGACCCAGCTCTCGATATAGTCCCGATAGTCATCGGTCTGACGCCGGCCTTCCGCCACTTCATCGCAAGCGGCTTTGCCCACCCGGCGCAAGACCTCGTACTCGAGCTCGCCCTCGGCATAGGTCGGGCATTGCACCATCTCCTGCACCCATGCGGGACTCTCGAGCTCCTCTGCCGCGCGCTCCAGCTGGCGCAGAAAACGACGACGGCGCGCGTACTCGATCACGATGCCCAGCATACCGAAGATAAAGGACACGCCGACCGCCACGACCACGATAGAGACGGGTGCGCCGGCGACCGTCAGCACAAAGCAGCTCAGCAGCACGCCGCACGTCCACACGGCGACGGGAAGCAGCGCATCTTTGAAGAATTTGGCGAACGACATAGCCGGCCCCTAGACCGAATAGCCTTGGCCGCGGTGCGTCGTCAAATACCCCTTGATGCCGATTTTTTCGAGCGTGGTGCGCAGGCGGTTGATGTTGACGGTCAGTGTATTGTCGTCCACGAAGGCGTCGGAGTCCCACAGGTCCTGCATGATGGCCGAGCGCGAGACGATCTTGCCCGCGCGGCTCAGAAGCAGCGAGAGGATACGCAGCTCGTTTTTGGTGAGCTCGGTGCTGGTGCCCGTTTGCGTGTTGGTGACCATGGAGCGTGCGAGGTCAAGCTCCAGTCCTTTGTGGACGAGCGTGCTGCGCTCGCCCGCCGCCGCGGTGCGACGCAGCAAGGCATTGATGCGCGCCACGAGCACACGGGCGCTATAGGGCTTGGGAACAAAGTCGTCCGCGCCGAGCGTCATGGCCATGACCTCGTCAATCTCGGTCGCGCGCGACGTGAGGACGATGATGGGAACCTCGGATTCGCGGCGAACCTCATGGCAGATATGCTGGCCGTCCTTGACGGGAAGCGTCAGGTCGAGCAGCACCAGGTCGGGCGCGGCGGCGAGAATATCGCGCGAAACATGCTCGAACGATTCGCAGGCCTCGACCTCAAAACCGGCACGGGCAAGGATGTCGGCAAGCTCGCGACGAATGGGCTCGTCATCCTCAACGATATAGATTAGCGCCATGGATTCCGCCCCCCTCTTGGTTGTCTTGCCCCATTATGACCGCGGATCCGCAGATACGCGCCTCACGCGGCACCAAAGTGACAGAACTGTTCGCGAGTGGCAGAGGCTTGCCTCTCGCTCGCGACGAGCACGGGAATTAAATGAGTTTTTAATCCCCGTCCCAGAAACATCATTTAGCGGCGGGCACGGAGCTTTTCGTAGCCTTCGGCGAAGAAGGCGACCGTGGCGGCGTCGGAGTCGGCGGCGTCGGAGTCGGCGGCGGCAACCACACCGTGCTCGTCACTCACCAGAAACAGCGCACCCTTGAGCTGCGCGGGAATGTCTACGCGCGTGACCGGGATGCCCTTGGTCTGGGCCAGCTGCTCGATGAGCGTCGCCGTGCCGCACAGGCACTCGTCCGCCGGCGCCACAAAGGCAAGCTCGCCGTTGTTGACGGCGGCGAACAACTCGGGCGCCACGCCGGTCTCGTCGGCCTCGGCGCGGGCCTCGGCGGAACGGGCACGCAGCGCCTTGGCCGACGTATCGGCGAGCGGCTCGTACTCCCCCACCGTCATGGCGGCGTTGCCGTTGACGTCGATCACCAGCATGAGCACGCCGTCGCGTGCCGTGTAATCGCCCTCGGCAAGCGACCACTCAACGTGCTGCTTGGCCCAGCTGAGCATGTTATGGGTAAGCGGCTCGCCCTGCACCAGGCGCTCGGACAGCGCACGAATGTGGCGGTTGAGCATGGGCACCTTTTTGTTGGACATGCGCCAACGACAGACAAGCGCGGGCTTGTCGAGCGTAAACTTCTCGACCGCCTCCTGATTGGCGCAAAATTCCTCGTACGCACGCTGATCCTCGGCATTGCCAAACAGCTCGGCATCATCAATCTGGGGCATGGTCATACCTTTCGTGTTAGTCATTCCGTCCTCTTATACCAAAAAGACGGCCCTCCAAACGGAGCAGCCGTCTTTTGCGGAGATTATTTTGTCCCAAGGCAGAACTTAGTGGCGGAAGTGGCGAGCGCCCGTAAACACCATAGCAATATTGTGCTCATTGCAGGCCTGGATGCTTTCGTCGTCGCGCTTGGAGCCGCCGGGCTGGATGATGCAGGTCACGCCGTGTGCAGCAAGCACGTCGACGTTGTCGCGGAACGGGAAGAACGCGTCGCTTGCACAGGCAAAGCCGCCCTTCTCCACGCCCTCGCGCTCGCAGAAGTCCTCGGCGCGCTCGCAGGCAAGCAGCGCAGAGTCAACGCGGTTGGGCTGACCGGGGCCCATGCCAATGCCGGCCTTACCCTTGGAGACCAGGATGGCGTTGGACTTAACGCCCTTGCAGACCTTCCAGGCAAACTCGAGCTCGGCCATCTCGGCGTCGGTGGGCTTGCGGTCGGTGGGGAACGTAAAGGTCGCGGGATCCTCGGTCACGTGGTCGACCTCCTGCACCAGCATGCCGCCGTCGACGGAGCGCAGCTCCACCTGAGCGCCGTGGTCCACGCCGCCGGTCGCCAACACGCGCAGGTTGGGGCGCTTGGCCATGCGCTCGAGCGCCTCGGCGGTGTAGCTCGGGGCGATGATGACCTCGACGAACTGCTTGTTCTGATCGGCAAAGTGCTCAACCAGATCAAAGGGAACCTCGCGGTTGCAGGCGATGATGCCGCCAAAGGCACTCTTGGGATCGCAGACAAAAGCGCGGTCGTAGGCAGCCGTGATGTCCTCGGCAACGGCGGAACCGCAGGGGTTCTGGTGCTTGAGGATTACGCAGGCCGGCTCGTCGAACTCGCGGACCAGGTTCCAAGCGGCGTCGGCATCCAAATAGTTGTTGTAGCTGAGCGGCTTGCCCTGGATCTGCTTGGAGCCCACGAGCGGGAACTGCGAGCTCGCGGTGTTCTCGCAGCCCTCGGCAAAGCGATAGACTGTGGCTTTCTGCTGCGGGTTCTCGCCATAGCGCAGGTCGTCGACCTTCTCCAGCGAAATCTCGAGCTTGGCAGAGGTGTCCGCCACGTCGCTTGCCTGGGCGGCGAGCCAGCGGGAGATGGCCGTGTCGTAGGCGGCGGTGGTCTGGTAGACCTTCACCTGCAGGCGACGACGGGTGGAAAGCGTGGTGCAGCCACCGGTCTCGTGCATCTCGGCCAGGACGGCATCATAGTCGGCCGGGTCGGAAATGACGGTAACGCTCGTGGCGTTCTTGGCGGCAGAGCGCAGCATGGAGGGGCCACCGATGTCGATGTGCTCGATGGCGTCCGCGAAGGTGACCTCGGGGTTGGCGACGGTCTTCTCGAACTCGTACAGGTTGACGACGACCAAATCGATCAGCTTAATGCCGTGCTGAGCCGCCTCCTGCATGTGTTGCTCGGAATCGCGGCGGGCCAGCAGCGCGCCATGAACCTTGGGGTGCAGGGTCTTAACGCGGCCGTCCATCATCTCGGGATAGCCCGTGAACTCCTCGATGGGGGTTACGGGAACGCCCGCGTCCTCGATGGCACGAGCCGTGCCGCCCGTAGAGATGATCTCGACGCCAAAGTCATCGACCAGCGTCCGTGCGAAATCGACGACGCCCGTCTTATCGGTAACCGAGATCAACGCGCGTGCGATCTTCACATCAGATCCCATGCAGTCCTCCTGTCTGGTACGCCGCCGTGCTCTGTGAGTCGGTGATACGTCGATCTGCAGCGCTCGCGCAGCGGCATTGAAAATACTGATTTAATGTAGCGCATCGAGCGCATCGATGCACCCCGCAACGGGCGCATGTGCAGAAAAAGTTTGCGAGCAGAGGGGATGGGCCCGGCACCGGGCACGGTGAGTTCATGGAACACAGGGGCACCATAATTAGATGCCAATGGCGTGGTAGAACTGTGCTCGATATGCATCCGCAAAAGAAAGAGGCACCATGGTCTCGCGGGTTCTCTACCGACCGTTTGATACCGAAGACTTCGACGCCATCGCGCTGATTCTGCAGCAGCTTTGGCATAACAATTCGGATAACGATGAGTACAACCGCCTTGAGGCCGCGTGCGACCTCGCCTATTGCCTTTCATCATCGACGTTTTCGCAGGTTGCCGTAATCGACGGTCAGGCGCGTGGCATTTCGCTCGCGCGTGCGGGACAGAGCTCCGGCGCCACTATCAACGAGCATTGGATGGATACCGAACGCGCGCTGCTATCGCAGATGCGTGAGCTAGAGCCCGATGCGTGCGCCGAGTATCTCTCGTTTGTGCGCGCAACCATCCGAACCAACAACCGCCTGCTCGAGAGCAGCCCGTTGCCGCACGACAACGAGGTCACGCTGCTTGCCGTGGATCGCGATGTCCATGGCCTGGGCGTTGGCACGGTTCTGCTCGATGCCGCGGTCTCGCACCTGTCCTCGCTTGGAGCGACGAGGGCGCACCTGTACACCGACTCCAACTGCTCGTGGAAGTTCTACGAGCTGCACGGCTTTAAGCGCACGGCCACGCACCGCGCCAACCGCGAAGAGCGCCGTCACGACATGCCGCGCGAAAGCTTCCTCTACGAACTCGATCTAACAGCCTAAACCCAGCAGCCATACCTAGTCATTTAGGGATGTTCCCAGTGATTAGTCGTTGGGGACAGTCTTCGTAGGTAGCGCATAAAAATGGAATGGATCCGTCGGCAGTCGCCGGAGAAGATCCATCCCAAAAATCAGAACTCGCTAGAACGTTCCGCCGCCGCCTCCGCCGACGCCGCCGCCTCCGCCGCCCGAGAAGCCACCGCCTCCGCCGCCGCTCGAGCTATCGGAACTCGACGCCAGCTCACGGATGGTCTCGTGATACACGTCATCGAATGAATCGAGCGGGGACTCGGTACCGTAATGATGGTAGTACCACCAGTAGCAGGGGTAGTTGTCGTAGAAATCGTCGCTGTTGCGCAGGTCCGCAGGCACGGCCTCGGCCAGCTGTCGCAGCACTTCTTTCGAAACGCCCAGGGCAACGCCCATCACCAGCAGCTTGTTCCACAGCACCAGATCGCCCGGGACGGCTTCCTTTAGACGAGTGAAGTCCTCGAGCCAATGCTTAAGTGCCTTGCAGCGAGCCGCCACCTCGGCGCCCTCCGGCGTAAAGCGGCGGAACGTAAGGCCCACGCCGATACCCACCAGCACAATCGGCACCGAGATAACCGCGGCGGTAATGTTCGCCTGTGCGCCATCGGTAAAGAAAATGGATCCCACGGGAACAAAGGCAATCAGGATACCAAGAACCAGGCAAAACACCATTGCAACAATGCCGTCCGAGGCAACGTACTCGCTATCGGCCAGCTTGCCCTTAACGGTGTTCTGATAGTCCTCGAGCTTATCACCCACGGGTGTAGCGTGCTGCTTGACGTAGTGCTGCAGCTCGTCGAACGTGCGCGAACGGTCACCGTTCTCGTCAGGCTTAGCACCGGCAAAGAAGACCTTGAGCACCATGTGGTCAATGCCCTTGGCCGACTTCCAGCCCGCATCACTCACCGTCACGCGATACGTCTGCTCTTCTTTTTCACGCCCCAACAGACCCTTCTTGGCCTTGGTCACGGTCGCCTGCTCCAGCTTGATCACACGGTCGTCAGTGAGCTTCATGAGCGTGGCGATATATGCCTGATCGGGCACCTCGTTCCAGCTCATGAGGGCCGAAAGCACGGCGGGGTGGTCGGCCGAAGGCACATCGCGGAAATATTCGTCCTGGAAAAGCGGCTTGGGCTTGCGCTTGCGCAGCTTGAGCATAACGATTGTACCGGTAAAGGCCACCGCCGCAACAACACTTAGCACGGCAAGTGCATTGGCAATCATGCGAGCGTGAGCGCGGCGGGCGTTAGCTTCGTCGGCCCATTCCTTCTCTTCGCTCAGGATCGTTGACATGCGCTCCTCACTTGAAGCGGAAAGCCATGGCACCCAGTCGCTGGGGAAGGCGATGCGCGCCTCGGCGAACTCGCCCTGATGCACGCACGGAATGGTATAGGTGACCATCGGCTCGTCCGCGTCGAGCGACACGTCGCCGGTCAGCGGGCCGTGACCCCATGCGCGGAAGTTATCGCCCTTGGTCGCCGGGGTCCCCGCGGCGGCGTTTGCGAAGTAGACCTCCATCTCGACGTCATCGGAATCCGCCGACCAGCCGTCGCCCACAAACTTCCAGTAGAGCTCGGCGGTATCGGACCAGTTCATGACCGCACCGGTCATGGTGTAGCTCACGTAAAAGATCGCACTGTCGCCGCTCTCATGGGGGCTGAACACCTTGATCCTTACGCTGCCGTCGGACTGTTCCACGGTGTAGACGCCGTCGTCGCCCTTGTTTGCGCTGTCGACCTTGTTAAACGCGGTGTCATCTTCCTCGACGCTCAGCACATCGACCCCCACCGAACCGCCTTGCTGGTTGGAACCCGTATTGATGTCCCAGAACACGCCGTTGATGTCGTCGTCGAAATCGAACTGACGCCCCTCGACAACGGTCAGCGAGCCATCGGCCTCGACCGTGGCGCCGATGTAGGTTTGGCTCATGGAGTAGCCGTCGGCGTGCGCGGCGGCGGGCAGCAGCAACAACGCAAGCGCGACGAGCGCGCAGACGGAAGCGAATCGCGCGAACAGGCGACGCTGCCGACAGGTCTTGGCAACGGGGGCGTTCATAGGCACATCCTTTGTCTTTGATACCAACAGCGTCATTGTCCCACGTTTATGGGCGCACATGACGAGCATCTAGGCCAGCGGAGCATCAAACGGGATGAAAGTCACGCCCACGGCCGGCACCTGGGGACGTTCCTTATCTGCCGGCAGTCTGGGACACTCCTTGGCATGGCCCGCACCAACAATAGATACCACTTCACAGCTCCGACACAGGTGTAGCGGCTTTGTGTTGCTGCGGCGCGCACTGATTGAGTCCGCGAGCAAGGGGCATAAAGCAGTTGAGCGAAAACGGTTTGCCCCTTTGCCGTTCGCTCGAGGATCATGTCCCCCTTTTCCGCGGAAACCCCGGCAGTTGCGAAGAGCTGCCGGGGTTTCTGTCGTTTGAGGGGTTGAAGGGGCTAGCTTGCGAGCGGTAATCGAGATGTTGAGCCGGTGCCCGCCGCGCACAACACGCGGCCTCGACAACTTGCGGACCACAGTGACGCCTCCCCATCGCGCCCCGCGCTATACTCGTCCACATGGATATCAAAGCACGCAACATAGCAACGCCCGCCGCGGACGCGCCAACGACGCTGCCCGCCTCCGCTCCTGCGCCTGTTGTGGGCCGCTTTGCCCCGTCGCCCTCGGGCCGTATGCACCTGGGCAACGTGTTCAGTTGCCTGTGCGCGTGGCTTTCGGCCCGCAGCCAGGGCGGCAGCATCGTGTTGCGCATCGAGGACCTGGACGATCGCTGTAAGCGCCCGGAACTTGCCGCCCAGCTCATCGACGACCTAGCCTGGCTAGGGCTTGAGTGGGACGAAGGCCCCTACTACCAGCACGATCGCCTTGATCTGTACGAGAACGCCCTGCACCAGCTGCAGGGTGCCGGCCTCACCTACCCCTGTTTTTGCACGCGCGCCGAACTCCACGCCGCAAGCGCGCCGCACGCCAGCGACGGCACGCCCATCTACCGTGGCGCCTGCCGAGGGCTTTCGGCCGAAGATGTCGCCCGCCGCAGTGCCCTGCGCGCCCCGGCCACACGCCTTCGCGTGCCCACCGTCGACGACCTCGCAGACGATGTGGTCGAATTTGTGGACCGCACGTATGGTGCCCAATGCGAGGCGCTCGCCACCGAATGCGGCGACTTTTTAGTGCGCCGCAGCGACGGCGTGTTTGCCTATCAGCTGGCCGTGGTGGTTGATGACGCCGACATGGGTATTACCGAGATCGTACGCGGATGTGACCTGCTTGGCTCCACGCCACGCCAAATCTATCTGCAGCATTTGCTGGGACTGCCTACACCGCACTACGCGCACATTCCGCTGCTCATGTCGCCGGACGGCCGCCGCCTTTCCAAGCGCGACCGCGATCTGGACCTGGGCGAGCTCCGCACCCGCTTTGGCACACCCGAGGCACTGCTGGGCTGGCTCGCCGGGCAAACGGGCATCGCGCCGGACACCACACCGCGCTCTGCCGAGCAGCTGGTCGAGCACTTTAGCTGGGATGTCATCCGCGCACATCGGGAAAACATCACTGTAACGGTCGAGTAGCCAGCCACCGCGCCTCTACGCAACATCCCAGGGCTGGAGTTCGTCGCCTAGGCGAACGATGCAGTCGTAGAGCACGGTGTGGCGCTCGGCCGGATTGGCATCCCGATGAAAATGCCCGTAGTACCAGCGCTTGTAATCCAAGCGGTCTTCCAGCTCATCGAAAAATGCCGTAAGCCGATCAACGGCGGGATAATTCCAGCCGGGTGCCGGATAAAGCGTGGGCGAAAGCATGCGCGTAGAGCAGGTGTGGGTGATCACGTAGTCGACCTTCCAGCCCACGCTGTCGAGCTTTGCCCGCGCCTCCTCAAAGTTGCGCTCATCCGGCAGCTCCTGTGGCCACCAGCTGGAATAGGGAATGCGGTATTCCTTATCCACGCTCGTGGCGCCGCCCATGATAAAGATCGTTGAGCCATCGAGCTCAAAAACCTCGCCGCGCGTCAGGCGCCGTATGGGAGAGGTATCCGACAGGCGCTGCGTCAGCCCGCCGTGCCACAGCTCCATGGGACGCTCCGCCCAGTGATCGAAACGCTCGTGGTTGCCGTCGACAAACAGCACGGTATAGGGACGCGACTCCAGCCAGGCGATATCGCCGCATTCCTCGGCAGAGAAATCCCATGGAAAGCCAAAGTCGCCCGCGACAATCAGATAGTCGTCACTCGTCAGACTATCCCCAAGCTCCCAGTCGCGCAGCTTTTGCATGTCGACGCCGCCGTGAATATCGCCCGTCACATAAACCGTCATCGGATCACCACTTCCCTGTAAGTCGCTAGCCACATTCTGCACGATCACTAAGCCAACCGTTCCAGCCCTTCCATCCCTTAGGGCTTACCCCTCGTTCTTCCATCCAAACGGGTCGAGTACCCAAAAAACCAGATCGAGCACGCCACCGGTCATCATGGCGCCGGCAAGGGCCATGCAAACGCGCAGAGAGCTGGCGCTTCGAAGCATGTCGAACGGCCCCAGAACAGCCAGCAGGGCGACCGTTGCGCCGGCAAGGCACAGCACGAGGCACGGCCCCGCGTCCTTGACGCATTTCTTTGCGAGATGCTTGGTGTTATCGCTCATTGGTATCGAACTCCTTAGAGGATTGTTGTTCAGACTCTTGCCGCCGCGACAGGGTGAGCGGCAGGTTAAGTGTCACATGTCGTGCGGACACGTGCGGACACCGCCGAGTTACCCTACATTTTTAAGATTTTGATATGTTGTTGGGTAACTACTCAGAAGGGAGACATCGTGTCCGTCTTAGAAGATGTCCTGAAAGAGGAATACGCACGTTCGAGGCGCCTCCTCAACCTCATGGAGCAGGAGATTTGCCTCCTTCCAAAGGGCAGCATCCGCATGCGAAACATAAAGGGCCACGAATACTGTTATCTCAACTATCGAGTTGGCGACAAGGTCAAAAGTGACTATGTCCCTGCTAAAGAGGTTGATGTGCTGCGAGCCAAAATCGAACGACGAAGGGCTCTTGCGGCCGCCATCAGAGAACAGAAGCAATCTCAAAAGCAAATCATACGTGCGTTGGGGAGGGTGCCGAATGTTGACTGAGCAGCAACGAGCCTTCTTAAAAGTACTCGACCTAGTCGAGGAAGCAGGGTGCATCGATCACGTTATCCTCATCGGGTCCTGGGCGGAATTTGCCTACAGGCAGGCAATCTCGCTGCCAAAGTGTCCATAAACCCACAGAACACCCTAAGCTCAAAGCCTACCCATCAAGAAGTCGACTGCAGAGACGATTTTGATGCCGTCGATGTCGGTCGGATGGCTCCCCCGGCGAACGATAATGATCTTCTCATAACCACCGGTGATCTTCTCGAGCGACCTGAGCTCAAATGGACGCAGCTCGCGCTTGCGCGTCGCCTCCTCGTCAGTCGACTCTGTAACTTGGATGTCACGAAAGGCAATCAGCTTCTCGAGATATCTCGATTTTCAAGAACCGTACAGCCGTTCATCACTCGCCCCAATTTGCAAGTTTTTCTCATGGGATGATAAGAACTTGCGATTCTTGCAAGTTTTTCTCACGTTATGGCACGATCTTGCATGCTCACCGCGGTCCATTTGCAGCCGGATTCTAATGAGGCAGCAGCCAGCAGCAGGCAACGTAATTGACGGCACAGACCGGCTCTTCGTAGTCACCCCTCCAGAGGCGCTAGACGAACTGTCGTGAAGCATCTCGTTTACAAAAGGAGAGTCGGAGAGTTCAAGAACGCAAGGCTAGTCTCTTTGGTAAAGATGGGGATGTTGGTAAGCGGGCGAATAAGAGACTGCTTAAGCATCGGAAAATGTAGGGTGAGTTATTTCATAAAACATGGCAGCCGTATGGCGAAGTGGGAATCCTAAAGGGAGGCGCGACAAGGCACGACTCAAATGTCGCAACTGCGAATGCGGGCGCACTAACACGCTCGCGGCGGAATAGATATCGACGATGAAGGCCAACGCCGGCGCGCACTCCAGCACCTCGCCAACATAGAACAAAACCAAGTTCGAGCTCACTCACTTCAGCAGAGCGACGGCAAGGTGACCTATTTTATTAATGCAACTCGATCAAATAATCAATGCCCAAAAGAAGTAGAACCTCAGTATAGAATTGCCTACCGACGTTCTTTCTCGACCAACAGTTGACAAAACTCGCCGACATCCATCAGCCAGTTTTGCTGTTCAGTGGTATATGAGCCAAATACAGGACGAGGCACAACCAGTTGAAGATTATGTTCACGCATCGAGTCTGTATATTCGGTGCTCACCGCCACATCGAGCGTGATTAAATGCTTATTCTCAATTCTATTCGCCTCTTCCAATACTTGACGCCAGCGTTCTTTTACAGTCGTCTTTGCACCAAGCATAGTCAGTTTTTCGACAGGATATAGCGGATTTTTATAGGCATCAATCGACGGCATAATGAAATCCGGCCTTGATTTGCCCTCAGTATACGGCTGAGCAGAATAGCTTATGCCCCATCCCTTAAACAAGTACTCAAGCTGATGCTCGAACGCAGTCCCCGCACGCGATTTCCTTCGCTGGAAAGCCGACATCGTAGTCCGCAACACGCCATCAACATCTAGGTCGTTCCCTAAATAGGGAGCCAAATCACGCTCAAGGAGATGCCTCTCGAAGACCTTAAAAAGAACTTCTTCTCGCTCATAACAATCAAGAAGGCACTTATCGGGTTCGTTTATCCAATCAAGCTCACCCAAAGTCGAAATTGAATACCTCGTAAATTCAATCCCTTTGGGGAAAGAGTCTCCGAACTTATCGACCATTTCGTCCAAATACGCAACAGCCGATGTGGGAAGCGAAACCTCGATGCCGATCGCTTCAAGAATAGACGCGGCGATTGCATCTATGCGCCTATCATCCGCAGTTGATCGCGAAAAGCCGCTATCTTCAACATCGTTCAAGCCGAAAAGCCATCTTAATTGGCACTCGGCATTTGATCCTTGTCTAGCAAATACAATCAGAAGACCATGCTCGTCTGAAGGTGCAATGACCATCAGGTCACCGATTCTCGAGGCTCGTATCGCTTCGCTATCGTTGTAATAAAGCCTGTATTCTGTCCTAGTCGGATGCTTCCTGCGCGCGTCGTACCAAGTCGTAAACCCGTGATCAAACAAAGGGTCTGCATCGTCGCAAAGAAATACGAAGGTCGTCGGTATATTTCTTATATCATCGTCGCCAAACAGGGAACGGAGCTCCGCAGTTCCGTTGAATTCATGCTGGTTGCTGCGTTTTCTATCAATATCAACAGCAACGAGTTTCTTCGCAACCGCGCCGTCAAAATAGCTACTCAGAACTCCGTAGTCCATCGAAATACGCTCCCATCATCAGCTTGGCCACTGCTCGCACAGCCGGTACGGTGACAGAATTACCAAATTGATGATATGCCTGCGTATCCGAAACCGGAATAATGAATTGATCGGGGAACCCTTGAAGTCGGGCACATTCACGCGGAGTCAGCTTGCGAGGGTTCTTCCCCTCGCCGCGTGAAACAAGAATCTCACTTCCGTCCTTGTGATAGCGTGCTGAAAGCGTCCTTGTCGTGTCATTGGGGCCAACCGTGCTATAGCCAAAGCCATTGCCTGCCGCCTGATGCTTTTCCTTATATGCACGCAAATAAGCCCACAGTTTGTCGGAAAGAACGTATCGATCATCAGGAGCATCTTCAAGAATCTCCCCGACGGTGTGTCCACCGCCCCCAAGCTCTAGTTGGTCCCAATCAAAATTAGTTTTTTTCTTAAAGCCAACAATGTAAATGCGCTCACGATGCTGGCAAGTCCAATTCTTGCTATCAAGAACCTTGTAGTGCACATCGTAACCAAGCTCGTCCTTAAGGGTCTGCATAATAATCCTGAAGGTCTTGCCGCGATCGTGACTCGTTAGGTTTTTAACGTTTTCCAGCAGGAAAGCATCAGGTTTTTTGTCGCGAATAATACGAGCTACTTCGAAAAATAATGTCCCCTGCGTCTTGTCTTCAAAGCCAGTAGCACGTCCCATCGATTTTTTCTTTGAAACGCCCGCGAGCGAGAATGGCTGGCACGGAAATCCCGCCAATAAAACGTTAAATTTTGGAATGTCGTCCGAACGAACGTCATGAATGTCCCCAGCTGGCTGATCACCGTAATTCATGCGGTACGTCTTCTGTGCATATTTATCCCACTCACAAGAAAAAACGCACTTGCCACCAAGTTCTTGGAACGGCAAGCGAATACCACCGATACCAGCAAATAGGTCAATGTAAGTGAAAGGAGCGTCCTCCCGATCACCCTGCGCAAAGGGCGCCTGATAACCTAGGGAGCGTATAAACGTGAGCTCCGTAGCAGATGGACTGGTCTCGCCAGTCTCCCAACGCCGGACGGTTCTATCACCATTAGGTCCCATGCCAAGAGCGGCGGCGAACTCCTTCTGAGTCAGCGCGAGCTCCTTGCGTTTGGCAGTTATCTCTTCCCTAGCGTCTTTCATGCTATCCAATCGGAACAAACTACGGACGAACTGTCCGCTAATTGACACAGCGTTATCAAGATTAAACGCGATTCATGGCAGTTGCAACACTTTGTTGCAACGCCTTTCAACGGTAACTTAGATTAACGTGTCGCACGGACAAACAATTGCCCCAACTTGCAACTAGCCAACATCAGGCCTGCGTATTCAGTCACAACCTAGAGCTATCAGCAAAGGCGCCATTAACTCGCGTCGTTTGGCGGTTTTAGAGTTCTCTTCTACAAGATCCTTCAGCCGCTGTGTATCGAGCCCACGCCCAAGCGCGTCGTGATAGGCATCGATGATTAATGAAGGATCCTCGCAATCGAGACAAAGATCGACAAGCGTGCGCTCGGGTTTGGTTACCGGCAGGCCGTCGAGCCAAACGATATCCTGCTCAGCAATCTCGCGCTTTGCAAAAGAAAGGGATTCGTTTCTTGTATTGATGCGCATGGATGCGGTCATTCTGTAGGGGGACAGATAGAAATCGCCCATTTGCTGTAGGTTCGCCGCAGTCGTACCGCTCACGGCAATGCCATCCCACTGGCGCTTTCTCTCCCACGCGCAAAGGGAAGGATTGGTGAGCTTCCAAAAAGCGTTGAGCTCGTCGGTGTCTCGGCGCTGTGTTCCAGCCATCCGGTAGGCGCCGTGGCATATCCGCTCAAGACGACCCGCACGGCATGAGTGTGCCAGCGCATCTCGAGAGATGTCCATGCGAGCCGCCTGAGCTGTGGTGAACACGCCCTCGCTCTCGGAAAGCTCGCTTATCGCCGCTATGTTGCTAAAGTACTTCATGTTGCAATTGTAGGATGTTTTCATACTTTTGCAACGTAATTTTGATCCGTGCGATCCATACACCTTGCTTATCTCATTTCTGACGCCAGCTTGATACCGGCCCACCATCTCCCGCCATCGAGGTCTAATACTTTTTCCCACCGCCACCCAAAAACTCATCCAACATTAATCTTGGCTCAAGAATCGCTTAATCTATAACCTGCACTATAGAGTTCGACCAAGGGCGGGGCGGCGCCGCGCAACGCAGGCCGCCGAACGCAACGCTCGCGCCCGGGCAGATCGCCTGGCGTCGCGCCCATCGAACGAAAGGACGGGTCATGGACGACCTCGAAAAAGTTGAAACCATCCGCACCAAGTGCAACGTGAGCTACACCGATGCCAAGGCAGCGCTCGACGCCGCCGACGGCAACGTCCTTGATGCCATCATTTGGCTCGAGTCGCAGGGCAAGACCCAGACCACGTCGGCGCACGCCGCCACCGAGTCCGAGCCGGTCGACGAGCCCTCGGCCGAGATGGTCGCCGCACAGGCCGCCTACGAGAAGTCGAGCGAAAAGACCGATTTCTCCAAGAAGATGGACAGCGTGTGGGAGTACCTCAAAAAGCTCTTCCGCCTGAGCCTGGACACCAAGTTTATCGCCACACGCCGCGACGCGATCATCCTCAACATCCCCATCCTGATTCCCATCGTCGCGCTGTTTGCCTGGGGCGCCACGATATGGCTGATGCTGCTTGGCCTGTTCTTTGGCATGCGGTACCGCATCGATAGCGACGGCGACGTGCCCGGCAGCATCAACAACCTGATGAATCACGCCGCCGACGCCGCGGACGACATCAAGCAAAATCTGAACGACGACAAGTAATCGCAGACGGGGGCACGCATGGCACGGATCCTGATCGTAGAGGACGAGGAGAAAATCGCCCGCTTTGTGACGCTCGAGCTGGAGCACGAGGGCTACCAGGTGGAGCACGCCGCTGACGGCCGCACCGCCGCGGACCTGGCGCTGGAGCGCGACTACGATCTGATTCTGCTCGATGTGCTGTTGCCACAGCTCAACGGCATGGAGGTCCTGCGGCGTGTCCGCAAGCACAAGGATGTGCCGGTGATTATGGTCACCGCGCGAGATGCCGTGATGGACAAGGTGGCCGGGCTCGATGCCGGCGCCGACGATTACCTGACCAAGCCGTTTGCGATTGAGGAGTTGTTCGCACGGATCCGCGTTGCGCTGAAGCGCTCGGAGGCCGTGCGGGCGGCTTCGGGCGTTGGCGGCGTTGGGGCCGGGGAGGGCGCTACGGGTGCCGGCGCCGTCGCGATGCCCCCGGTCAGCGACTCGACCCAGGCTTCCGTCGCGCCCTCCCCCGCCGCGCTCGCCGTGGGCTCGGTTGCGCTCGACCCCGACCGCCGCGAGGTCACAGTCGGCGGCTCGCCCATCGCGCTCACGGCCCGCGAGTTCGACGTTCTCGCCCTGCTTATGACGCATGCCGGCACCGTGCTCACGCGCGAGCGCATCGCGCACGAGGCGCTGGGCTACGACTACGTGGGCGATACCAACAACGTCGATGTGCACATCGCGCATCTGCGCGCCAAGATCGAAGATGCCGGCGGTGCCCGCATCATCCAGACCGTGCGCGGGGTGGGCTATGTCTGCCGTGCGTAACGCCGAGGCCAAGCGCGTCACCTCCATCGCCCGCGCCATCAACTGGAGCTATATGTGGCGACGCCTGATAAGCTACGTCTGGCTCGATCTGTTGCTGATGGTGATTGCGGCGGCGATCCTCGTCTATGGATACAACCAGACGCTGCCCGACGGCGCTTTTACCGCAGAATGGATCCCCGGCGCCGCCGTTCAAGGCATGTCGCTGACGCCCGCGCGCGGCTGGGACCTGGCAACGCTCACCTATACCGTCGAGCTTGCGCGTACCACCAAGACTTTTCCCCTCGCACAGGACCTCATCAAGCTATGGCCTCTCTACCTTGTCGTTGTGGGTTGGCAGGTCATCAGCGTGCTCAACATGCTCGGAGGCGCCCGCCGCGTGCGCCGTACCATGGCGCCGCTCAACGATCTGGCCTTGCGCGTGGACGAGCTCGGCCGCATGCAGCTCGCTGGCGGCAAGATGGAAACGCTGGAGCAGGCCATCGAACGCGCAAGTGTCGACTCGCCGAGCGTCACCACCGGCGACGCCGACCTGGCGAGCATCGAGGTCGCACTCAACCGCCTACTGCGCCAGATGCAAGAGGCCAAGCTGCAGCAGATGCGCTTTGTCAATGATGCAAGTCACGAGCTGCGCACGCCCATCGCGGTGATTCAGGGCTACGTAAACATGCTCGATCGTTGGGGCAAAGACGACCCGGCCGTGCTGGCGGAATCCATCGCATCCCTCAAGGCCGAAAGCGAGCACATGCAGGAGCTCGTGGAGCAGCTGCTGTTTTTGGCGCGCGGCGATGCCGGGCGCACGGTCCTGCGGCGCGCGCATACCAACTTGGCTGCACTGGTCAGCGAGGTATGCGAAGAATCGCAGATGATCGATACCGAACACACGTATCGGCTGGCTTCTGACGCTGCGCTTGCCAGCGACCCGCGCTGCGACGCGCCCGTCGACGTGGCGCTCGTGAAGCAGGCTCTGCGCGTGATCGTGCAAAACGCCGCCAAGTACTCGGATGCGGGAACGACCGTCACATTTGGCATAACGCCGGATGCGGGCGCGGGCACGATCGACATAAGTGTTGAGGACGAGGGCATCGGCATGAACCAGGAATCCGCAGCTCACGCGTTCGAGCGGTTCTACCGTGCCGACAACGCGCGCGATGCCGGCGCACAGGGTTCGGGTCTGGGGCTTGCGATCGCCAAGTGGATCGTCGACAGCCACGGCGGCGTCATCGGTGTGACCTCGGTCGAAGGGGTCGGCAGCCGCTTTACGATTCGCCTGCCGCGGCAGGAAGCCCCTCGGCATAAATAAAGGGATAGGGCCACGCGGCCCTATCCCTTTTTGCCAGCTATGGCAGCTTGTGCGCTACTCGCGGCACAGGTGCACGGCGAAACCGGCGAACTCGCGCTTAAAGTACACGAGCTTGGTACCACCGTCGGGCAGCAGCGCGCGCGACTCTTCGTTGACCTCGAGCCCGCGCTCGGCAAACCACTTCTCAGCTGCATCGATGTCGTTAACGGCAAAGCCGATGTGGCCCTTGGTGCCACGACCGTTCTGCTTCATGATCTCGACCAGCGAATCGTTGAAGTACGAAACCGGGGTCTCGATGACGGGCAGGCCCATCATCGTCGAGAACAGCTCCGCGATCTCCAGGGCGTCTGCCGGGTCGGTGGCGTTAATGCCCACATGGGCAACGCGCATACCAAAGAGCTCTACCGGGTTGGCGTTCTGCTCACTCATGCAGTCAGCGCCTACTGAGCCATGACGTCGAGAACGGCCTTCTCGGCGGCAACGCGGTTCATGCCGGTCATGAAGGGCACGCCACTCACGTACGGGCAGGTGAGGCCCTCGGGGGCAACGGTGGTGGCGATCAGCAGGTCAGCGCCCTCGTCGCAGTAATCCTTGGCCTCGGAGATGGCGCACTGCACGATCTCGTACTTGTCGGCATAACCGTTGGCGTCGAGCAGAGTAGCGACCTTCTGGGCAACGAGCGTGGAAGTAGCAGCGCCAGCACCGCAAGCCAAAACGATCTTCTTCATAGGTAATGTCTCCCTTCATGGTTTACTTTAGGTAAGTGTACCGCAGCGAGCGATGGCACTCGGCCTCGATGAGCTTTTATGCCAGTTTGCTTGCGCGCTGCGTATAATACATCTAGTACGTGTTGTCATACCGCTCGCTTTATGAGCGACTAAGGACCCTAATATGCCCGATTCCCGCACACTCTGGACCGCCGTCGTTATCATCTGCATCGCCGTGTCGGTGTTCTTTAGCGTCAAAAAACGCACCACGTTTAAACGCCTGCAGCAATTGATGGCCGCCAAGCAGTGGGACGAGTTCGATCGTTTGCTCGACGGCAAACTCACCAGCATGCTGTACCCGCGCTACAACCGCGACTACCTGCGCCTGAACTCCTATCTGCTGCGCGAGGACCATAAGCGCGCCGACGAGATGTTCGACCTGCTACTGGGACTCAACCTGCCCAAGATGCAGCGCGTCGACCTGGTAATCAAAGCTTTTAACTACTACGTTGGCCAGGAGGACCGCAAAAAGGCCAAGGAGTTGCTGCACGAGATCAAGGGCTTTGAGGGCGGTCAGGCCGAGGCAGTCGCACACGAATGCCAGCTGATGTACGACACGATGATCCTCAAGCGCCACAACGACATTCCCGAGCTGGAGCGCATGCTCGAGGATGTCGGCGACGACCCGGTCAAGCGCTGCCGACTGGAGTACCTGCTGGCCCTGCAGTATCAAAACAAGGGCGACGAGGCAAAGTTCCAAGAGTTCCTGGAGAAGTCGGGCCAACACTCGATGGCCGTCAACGCGTAACGGACGGCTTGTGCTAGACTTCTAGTCTCACGGGGGCGTGGCGGAATTGGCATACGCAGGAGACTTAAAATCTCTCGCCGCAAGGATTGTGGGTTCGAGTCCCACCGCCCCTACCATATGGAGCTTTCGAGCCCGTGTTCCTCAGGGATGCGGGCTCGCTTCTTTTAGATGCCGGTGGGACTCGAACCCGCGAGGGGGCGAGCGTCAAGCGGACGCGCAGCGTCCGCAGCGAGCCGGCGAGGGCGCCGACAGGCGGCCGAAGCCGGTGCGTATTTGCGCAGCAAATACGCAGACGTCCCACCGCCCCTACCATTTGGTTTTTACGAGCCCGCGTCCCCCAGGGATGCGGGCTCGTTTCTTTTACACGCCGGCGGGTCTCTAAGTTGCGGTGGAATAGTTCCTGTTTTGGTAGTTTACCAGCCCATTTAGGAACTATTCCACCGCAACTTAGGTTGGTGTTCCCACATTTTCTGATGGAAAAACGTGGTTGTCTCCCACATTTTCCGATGGAAAAACGTGGTTGTCTCCCACATTTTCCGATGGAAACTCCCAAATGGCCTTATACTATCCGAAAGGGTTGGGAGGCAATATGCAGCGACAGCTTATGAGTGAACTTATCGCTTGGAAATCAAGGGCGAATCGCAAACCTCTCTTGCTTAAGGGGGCCCGCCAGACAGGTAAGACTTGGCTTCTTAACGAATTCGCAAGCCAGCAATACCAAAACGTCATTCGTTTTGACTTTATGCTCGAGCCGAGCGCACGCTCGCTGTTCGATGGGGACCTCGACCCCAAGCGTATCATCTCTCAGATAGAACTCTTGCGCGGCCAAACCGTAACGCCGGCGGACACGCTCATCGTTTTCGACGAGATCCAGGAGGCGCCACGCGGCATCACCTCGCTCAAGTACTTCAACGAGCTTGCACCCGAATACCACATCGTGGCTGCCGGTTCCTATATGGGCCTCGCGCTCCGACGCGAAAACGAGTCATTTCCCGTCGGTAAAATCGACCAGCTCACCATGCGTCCCATGGGGTTTGCCGAGTTCGTTCGTGCCGTCGACGGCAACCCGCTCGCCGACGCTATCCTTGCCGCAGACATGAACCTTCTGGCAAACGTTACCGAAAAGCTCGAGCACTTGCTCAAGGAATACTTTGTTGTCGGTGGCATGCCCGAAGTTGTCTCCGCTTTCACCGAGACACGCGACTTCATCGAAGCCCGTAGGCTTCAGCAGCAGATCATCGAGGCTTACGAATCCGATTTTGGCAAACATGCACCCGCCCGCATTGTCGAGCGCATGAGGTTGGTTTGGAAATCCCTGCCCGGCCAGCTTGCAAAGGAAAACAAAAAGTTCGTCTACGGAGCCCTTCGCCCCGGGGCGCGCGCACGCGATTTCGAAGAGAGTCTCCAGTGGCTCATGGATTACGGAATCATTCATAAGGTGCCGCGCGTTTCCGCCCTCAGGGCACCGCTCTCGAGCTACGAGGACCTCTCGGGCTTCAAGCTGTTTTGCATTGACACCGGTATCCTCGGAGCGCTCTCCAACCTCCCACCGGCCATCGTCCTTAACGGGCCCGCTGTTTTCACTGAATTTAAGGGCTCGCTCACCGAGCAATACGTCGCGCAGGAACTCTTGCTGCAAGGCAAGAGTCCCGCGTATTGGTCCTCTACCTCTGGCAATGCCGAAACCGACTTTGCCATCGACCATGCGGGAACCGTGCTTCCGCTTGAGGTCAAGGCGGCAGAGAACCTTAAAGCGAAGAGTCTGAAAATAGCCTGCGAAAAATTCAAACTCGAGCGTTGCGTGAGGACCTCCCTAGCGGCATATAGAGACGAGGGCATGCTCGTCAATATTCCGCTTTGGGAGATTGCACAAATCGACAAACTGGCATAGGCGCTGTGGGGACGCCCCGCAAGGACTGTCCCCAGGTGCCGGCAGAAAAGGAACGTCCCCAGGTGCCGGCTGTTGAGTTGCGGTGGAATAGGGACTGTTTGGTGCCCGAAAGGGCGATTTTAGTCCGTATTTCACCGCAACTTATTTAGAGGGCGCTGAGGCTGGGAGTCCAGCCGATGGTGGGGGTTGTGCCGTCGAGAGTCTCGTTGATGGTGGCGGCCATGCCAGCGAGTAGGCTGTTCTCGCTTACGGTGAGCGTCTTGTAACCGCCGGCTCGCATGAGCTCGCGAATCACCACGGCGCCGGCCAGAATCACGCCCGCGCGCTTGGGCTGCACGCCCGGCAACGCGGCAATGCCTGCAACATCCAACGCAGACATGCGCTCGATAGCGGCCGAAATCTGCTCCATCGAAAGCTCGCGCAGGTGCACAAAGTTCGAGTCGTACGGCTCCAGTTCGTGGACCAGCGCCACGAGCGTGGTAACGGTACCGCCCACCGCGACGAGGCGCTCGGCGCGCTCAAAGTCGACAGGCAGGCCCTCAAAGTAAGCCCCGAACTGCTCGCCCGCCCAGTCGGCAGCGGCAGCAAGCTCGCCGTCCGAAGGCGGCAACGCCGAGAAGAAACGCTCCGTCACACGACGGCAACCAATGTCCAGCGAACGCGTTCCCTCCAGCGCGAAGACCCCGCGCTCCGGCGCGTATACGCCCGTCGCGAGCTCCGTGGAGCCGCCGCCCGAATCGGCAACAATGATGCGCTCGCCGGCAAAGTCGTGCGCCACGCCAAAAAACGTCAGGCGCGCCTCGACCTCTCCTGGAATCACCTGCGGTTCGAGCCCCAGCTCACGCAGACCGTCCAGCAGCAGTGCGGCATTGGATGCATCGCGCGCGGCGCTCGTGCATGTGGTGCAAATGCACGCGGCCCCAAAGGCACGCGCCTCGTCCACAAACATGCGGCATGCAGCGAGCACGCGCTCGACCGCCGCCTCGCAAAAGCGCCCCGTCGCGTCCACGCCCTCGCCCAAGTCGGTGATCTCGGTATGCTTGGACGATTCCACGATCGCCCCGGCCTCGACCTGCGCCAACACCAGTCGCGACGACACCGTTCCCAGGTCAATCGCGGCCACCTTATAGCGTTTGCAATTTGTCATTGCGGGCTCCCCTCTGGGCGCTACTCGCCGCTGGACGCGACCGTCTGGCCTTCGACGCCGCTAAAACCAAACAGCATGTCGAGCGCTTGGATGTACCACGGCGCGTCCTTACCGACTTCTTCGATTTCCTTGGCAACTTCGCTGGCCTTCTTGGCGTTCGACGACTTCTGGCTCGACGAGGCATTCGAATCGCCGTCCAGGCCCTGCACTTCAATCCTCTTCTCGCCGGGCATCACCAAGCCCAGGTCCTCGGATGCCGCATCCTTGATACCCTCCTCCGAGAGCAGCTTGTCGACGCTTTTTTGCAGCCCATCATTGTATTGCTGGCGAATCTCGACCTGCTTGGCCAAGATATCGCTCGAACGCTTTGCCACGTACAGATCGCGCACGGGGAAATACAGGCTCACGAGCACCAGGGCAACGACGATGCCGATGAATAGCCCTCGCTGAGGACCGTGGGTAAAGTCGTAGATCGCCTTGACCACCGCGTTGTCGTTGGCGTAGTGCATAAAGTCCGAGCCCGAAAAACGGTTCGAGGGCCTGCTCGATTTGTCGTGTGCCTGAGTCGAGGGACGCGATGCGTGCGACGAACGTGCCGGGCGCACCGATCCATCTGCCGAAGTATTCGATTGAGCATTGGGGCGCGAGGTACTTGTCAGGCGCTGCGTGGAGCGGTCGGCACCGGCGTAGGCGGACCCACCGAGCCGCACCGTGCGCGCACGGCTAGGCGACGGCTCACGCGAACCGGCGGAATAGTACCTGTTGTCGTAAATCTGATCCATGTGCGCCTTGTGCGGTTGAGGTTTGTTTGCGCTAAGTATTTTAGTTATAGCACGAGCGCGCGCACCACCTTCGACAGCCTTTGCTCGACATAAAAAAGGCGCTGAGCCATATGGCCCAGCGCCCAATGGCGGCCATCAGAAGTGGAACGGAGCCGAGTCAACCCCGCTCCCCGCGCGCACCACTTGTTTAGCGAATGTTGTAGAACGCGGCCTTGCCGGCGTAGCGCGCGCTGCCCTCGAGCTCGTCCTCGATGCGGATGAGCTGGTTGTACTTGGCGATACGGTCGCTGCGGCACGG
The DNA here is from genome assembly GCF_040092305.1 of Collinsella sp. CLA-ER-H6. Classification (NCBI taxonomy): domain Bacteria; kingdom Bacillati; phylum Actinomycetota; class Coriobacteriia; order Coriobacteriales; family Coriobacteriaceae; genus Collinsella; species Collinsella sp. CLA-ER-H6. The sequence goes on along the minus strand of NZ_JBBNLS010000004.1, from coordinate 18,969 downwards.
GGCGCCCGACTTGATCTGGCCGGCGTTGACGCCCACGACCAGGTCGGCGATCGTGGAGTCCTCGGTCTCGCCGGAGCGGTGGCTCACGATGCAAGCGTAACCGGCCTCCTTGGCGGTCTCGATGGCCTCGAGCGACTCGGCGAGCGTGCCGATCTGGTTGACCTTGACCAGGATCGCGTTGGCGGCACCCAGCTCGATGCCCTTCTTGAGGCGCTCGGTGTTGGTGACGAACAGGTCGTCGCCCACCAGCTGCACCTTGTTGCCAATGCGGCGGGTAAGCTCGACCCAGCCGTCCCAGTCCTCCTCGGCCATACCGTCCTCGATGGAGATGATGGGATAGGCGTCGACGAGCTTCTCCCAGTAATCGACCATCTGGGCGCTCGTGTACTCCACACCCTCGCCCTTGAGCTCGTACATGCCGGTCTCGACGTTGTAGAACTCGGTCGAGGCCGGGTCCATGGCGTACATGAAGTCGACGCCGGGCTTAAAGCCAGCCTTCTCGACGGCCTTGGTAATGTACTCGAACGGCTCGGCATTGGTCTTAAGGTTGGGGGCAAAGCCGCCCTCGTCGCCCACGCCGCCGCCCAGGCCGGCCTCGTGCAGCACGCCCTTGAGGGTGTGGTAGACCTCGGCGCACCAACGCAGGCCCTCGGCAAAGCTCGGGGCGCCCACCGGCATGATCATGAACTCCTGGAAGTCGACGTTGTTGTCGGCATGCACGCCGCCGTTGAGGATATTCATCATAGGTGTGGGCAGCAGATGAGCGTTGACGCCGCCCAGGTACTGGTACAGCGACAGGCCCGACGACTCGGCAGCGGCGCGGGCAACGGCCAGCGACACGCCCAGGATGGCGTTGGCACCGAGCTTGGTCTTGTTGGGGGTACCGTCCGCGGCAATCAGCGAGGCATCGACGGCGCGCTGGTCGAAGGCATCGAGGCCCACGACGGCGTTAGCGCACTCGTTGTTGACATGCTCGACGGCCTGCGAAACGCCCTTGCCCAGGTAGCGGTCCTTGTCGCCGTCGCGCAGCTCACATGCCTCAAAGGCGCCGGTCGAAGCGCCCGAAGGCACCATCGCGCGGCCGAAGCTGCCGTCCTCGAGCACGACCTCGACCTCGACGGTGGGGTTGCCGCGGCTGTCGAGCACCTCACGACCGTAGACATCCAAAATATCGCTCATGTTGTCTCCCTCTCACTTGGAAACGGGTTGAATGCTTGGCAACGCGGCTTACACGCTGCAGCGACGTGCAGGTTCATAAGTTAGCCTTGTCGCACTTTTTGCATTATGCCCTAAGTTAGCCAAGGGATACAATCTTTTTTAAAAAATAATGGGGCGATGGGACAAGTCCGTCCCATCACCCCCGCGGTATTACTCCCCTGCCTTTGCTGCGTCCCACAGGTCGTTGAGGCCATGGGTCGAAAGCTCGGCAAGATCAACATGGGCATCGGCCGCCATCTGCTCCATTGCAGCCCAACGGCGACGGAACTTGGCCGTGCTGGCACGCAGGGCGCTCTCGGCGTCAATCCCCTCTTTGCGCGCAACGTTGGCAAGGGCAAAGAGTAGGTCACCAAACTCCATCTCGCGCTCGGGCGTTCCGGGAGCCTCGGCCTCAAACTCGGCACGCTCCTCGGCAACCTCGTCCCACACATCCTGGACCGTCTCCCACTCAAAGCCCACGGCCGCCGCCTTGCGCGAGACCTTTTGCGCTTGCATCAGCGCCGGCAGGTGCGTGGGCACGCCGTCGAGCAGCCCCTCGGGCGCGGCCTCGCCTGCCGCCACGGCCTTGTCCTTGGCGGCCTTCTCGGCAAGCTTGACCTCGTCCCAAATCTTGAGCACCTCGTCAGAGCTGTCGGCATCCGCATCGCCAAACACGTGCGGATGACGGCGAATGAGCTTGGCGTCGATATCGTGCGCCACGTCGGCCAGCGTAAACTCGCCGGCGTCCGCCGCGATCTGCGCATGCAACACTACCTGCATGAGCACGTCGCCCAGCTCCTCGCGCAGGTGCGCCGCGTCGTCGGCCTCGATGCAGTCGAGCGCCTCGTAGGCCTCCTCGATCATGTTCTTGCCAATGCTGCGGTGCGTCTGCTCGCGGTCCCACGGGCAGCCGTCGGGCTGACGCAGACGCCAGATGGTCTGCACCAGATGCTGCAGCTCGGCCGATGCATCTACCAGCGTGGACAGGTCACGCGAACCCTCGGCATTTTGCTGAGCCATATGCTCGGCCATGGCTAGTCCTCCTCCATGATCACGTGGCGGAACGCGCCGCCCTCGTAGATGCCGTAGCTGTGCGTACCGTCCTTGGGGATGCTCACGCTGCCGGGGTTGAAGAGCCACAGACCAGGATGCTCCTCGCTCGCTTCGTTGACCTTGATGTGCGTGTGACCGTAGACGAGCGCGGAGCCCTCGGGCAGCGCGGGCGCGTGGTCGACGCTGTTGTGCATGCCGGCGCCAAAGACATGGCCGTGCGTCAGGAACAGCTCGCGGCCGGTCTCGTCAAACAGCGTGGCGTAGTCGGCCATGACGGGGAAGTCGAGGACCATCTGGTCGACCTCGGCGTCGCAGTTGCCGCGCACCGCGATGATGCGGTCGGCTAGGGCGTTGAGCAGCGGAATCACGCGCTTGGGAGCATAGTCGCGCGGCAGGTCGTTGCGCGGACCGTGATAAAGCTGGTCGCCCAGCAGGACGATGCGGTCGGGCTGCTCGGACTCAATGGCGGCGCAAAGGCGTTCGGTCCAGTATGCCGAGCCGTGGATGTCGGAAGCGATGAGGTATTTCATGGGGAGATCCTTTCGAATGGGGTTGATATGGCTGGGCGCAGGATGTCGCCACCAGCCGCGTTATTCAAATCGCAGTGCCGCGGCTTGTGCCGTCTGCATCACGCGCTGGAGCGGCACGTTATGCTCGCGAGCGAGACGGGCGCAGTCCTCGTACTCGGGCGCTGCGCGCTCGCTGCCGTCGGGCAGGGTTGCCACCTTGACGGACACCTCGCCCCATAGCGTCGTTACGCGCTCAAAGCGGCGTGGCAGGCAAACGCGCTCCATGACCTGGCGACGAATGCCGTTGGTCGTGGTTTCCAAAAAGATAATCGTCTGCAGGCGCTCGATATCCTCGTGAGCACAGATTACCTGTAGCTGCCAACTGGGACGGCCTTTCTTGCAATAGAGGGGCAGCCAATGCACCTCGCGCGCACCCGCCTCGCGCAGGCGGTCGGCAGCGTAGGCGAGCACCTCGGGCGACGCGTCGTCGATGTCGCATTCCAGCTTGACGATAGTCTCGGGCGCATCGGTCTCGCGGGACAGCGGGGATTTGCTATCGCATGGCATACGGTCCGGATCCTTTCCGCACGGGCTCGTTTTGTTCACTCAAACGCTAGCACATCGGACGTGGCACAGGCGTGACTTTCGTCCGTCGCCGCCCTCGCTCCTATCCAAACATGTACATCAGCCTCCAAACATGTCATTTTCTGCAGCTTTTGGAGGCTGATGTACATGTTTTGAGAGCGCAAGCGAGGCCGCACCGCGCGTCGCGCAGCCTTTCCAATCGATTTCGACCCCCGGCGTGTCCGGCGTGTTGAGAGCTGCGCCATTACAATGGAGCGGATTCGCTTGACACAAAGGAGCTGCCATGTCTGTCTGCCCGCTGGTCGATTGCCATACCCACACCTCGTTTTCGGACGGACATGCCTCGTTTGAGGACAACGTTCGCGCCGCTACTGCGGCCGGCTGCCGCGTCATGGTCTCGACCGACCATCTCACCCTGCCCGCCAGCATGGATGCCAACTGCGAAGTGCAGGTTACTGAGGGCGACTTGCCGGCACATCGTCTGGCCTTTGAGGACGCCCGCAAACTCGCCGCGCAGATTGCGCCGGAGCTCACCTTTATCTACGGTTTTGAATGCGATTGGTACGAGGGCTGCGAGCCTTTGGTTGAGCGCTGGTCCCAAGGCGCTGTCATACGCCTGGGCAGCGTACATTGGATTGGCAACCCAGGCGATATCATGGCCGGTGCCGCAGGTACGGCGGGAACGGAAAACGTCGCTCGTCCCGATACACCCGATTCCCTTTGCGGTTGGATCGACGACGACACCAACCTGCACGTTTGGGAAAACCTGGGGGTACGCGGCGTGTGGGAGCGCTACGTCGACGACTGGTGCCGCGCCTGCGAAAGCCCGCTCAACTTTGACGTGATGGCTCATCCCGACCTGATCATGCGCTTTTCGAAGGAAGGCTTTGCGCCCGATTTTGATCCCGCGCCGTTCTGGGAGCAGATGGCCGAATGCGCCCACGATACGGGCCGCCGCATTGAGGTCTCGACCGCCGCACCGCGCAGGGGCCTCGACGACTATTACCCCTCGAAGGGGTTGTTGCGTTGCTTCGCCCACGCCGAGGTACCCATCACCTTTGGCTCGGACGCGCACCGCGCCTGCGACATCTGCTGGAATATCCGCGAGGCACAAGCCCACGCCTACGACTGCGGCTACCGAACCTACGATATCCCCCACCCCACCGGCGAATGGGAATCCACACCCCTCGACTAGCCATCCCTTCATAAGTTGCGGTGGAATAGGGATTGTTTTGCCTGATGAAGCGCTTAAACAGTCCCTATTTCACCGCAACTTCCATGACCCCGTTACACCAACAAAGACTGTCCCAAACGACTAGTGGCGGCGGGCGTTGAGTTCGCCGGCAAGCTCGTCGAGGGTGATACCGTAGCGCTCGAGCGTCACGAGCAGGTGGTAGACCAGGTCGCCGGCCTCGTAGCGGATGTGATCGTGATCGTTATCCTTGCAGGCCATGATCACCTCGCTCGACTCCTCGGCAAGCTTCTTGAGCAGCTCATCCTCGACGTCGGTCAGCAGACGCGCGGTGTAGCTCTCCTGCGGCGATGCATCACGACGACCGTGAATCACCTCGGCCAGACCTGTCAGCGTCTCACCGATATTTCCATCCTGAACGTTTGCGGTGCGCACACCCATAGTTCAATCCTTTCTGGTTGGCCAAGCGCCTAGTCGAGCGCCCGTCCTACGCGAGTTTCTTAAAGAAGCAGGTACGGTTGCCGGTGTGGCAGGCCGGACCCGGCGAGTCAACCTTGACCAGCAGCGTATCGCTATCGCAGTCGGCCCAGAGCTCCTTGACCGCTTGCATATTGCCGCTCGTCGCGCCCTTGTTCCAGAGCTCCTGGCGACTGCGGCTCCAAAACCACGTGGTGCCGGTCTTGAGCGTCAACCCCACCGACTCCTCGTTCATCCAGGCAACCATAAGCACCTCGCCGGTGTCATACTGCTGAACCACACAAGGAATCAGCCCCTTGGCGTCGTATTTGAGCTCGGACGCAGTTGTCACTTGCTCCATTTAAAAATCCAATCTCACGGGGATGCCTTGACTGGCCATATACTCCTTCACCTGGCGAATGCTGAAGGTTCCAAAGTGAAAGACGCTCGCCGCCAGCACGGCGTCGGCCTCGCCCTCGATCACACCCTCGGCAAAATGCTCGAGCGTACCCACGCCGCCGCTCGCGATGACGGGGATTGGCACCGCGCGCGCCACGGCGCGGGTGAGCGCCAAATCGAAGCCGGCCTTGGTGCCGTCGCGGTCCATGCTGGTCAGTAGGATTTCGCCGGCGCCACGACGAGCCGCCTCCTCGGCCCACGCCACCGCATCGATACCCGTAGCGTTGCGGCCGCCCGCCGTAAAAACCTCCCACTTATCGGCACCCGGCTCCCCAGGCAGCCCCACGCGCTTGGCATCGATCGCCACGACCACGGCCTGGCTACCAAACGCCGCGGCAGCCTGGCTGATCAGCGACGGGTCACGCACGGCGGCAGAGTTGAGCGACACCTTGTCGGCACCGGCGGCAACCATGGTCCGCATGCCCGCCAAGTCGCGAAAACCGCCGCCCACGGTATAAGGAATAGCGAGCTCCTCGGCCGCATGCGCCGCCATCTCGATAGTCGTCGCACGGTTGTCGCTCGTGGCGGTAATGTCCAGGAAGACGACCTCGTCCGCACCCTCGCGGTCGTAGGCACGCGCCAGCTCCACCGGATCGCCCGCATCGCGTAAGCTCACAAAGTTGACGCCCTTGACCACACGGCCGTCCTTGACGTCCAGGCAGGGAATCACGCGCTTGGTAAGCATGGGCTACTCCTCCCCTCGGACGGCGGCCAGCGCCTGGGCCAGCGTAAAGTTGCCCTCATAGAGCGCGCGGCCGGTAATGGCGCCTTCAATCGCGCCCTCACCCACCGCGGCAAGCGCGCGGATATCGTCGAGTGTCGAGATGCCGCCCGAAGCCACGACGGGAAAGCCCGCGACCTCGGCCACATGGCGATACGCCGCCACATCGATGCCCGTCTGCATGCCATCGCGCGCGATGTCGGTATACACCAGATGCTTAAAGCCCAGCTCGGTAAGCTGCGCCACGGCATCGTCGAGCACCACGCCCGCGCCGTCGCGCCAGCCGTTCACCTTAACCTGGCCGTCGCGCGCGGCAATGTCGGCGACCAGCAGCTCGCCAAAGCCTTGGGCTGCCACCTCGGCAAAACCTGGCTCGGTCACCAGCACGGTGCCCAGCGCAATGCGGCGAGCACCATAGCCGGCCAGCTCGTCGATGCGTGCGAGCGAGCGAACGCCGCCGCCCACGTCCACGGACAGACCGTCGACGCCGCAGATGGCCTTAATCGCCGCCGAGTTGGCAGCGCATGTGTCCTCGTCCTCGCCAAAGGCAGCGGATAGGTCGACGACATGCACCCAGCTTGCGCCCTGCTCGGCAAACGAGCGGGCAACGGCCACGGGGTCGTCGGAATATACCTTGCAGCGGCTGCGGTCGCCGCGCTCTAGGCGTACAACCTTGCCGCCGATCAGATCGATTGCGGGAAACAGGATCATCGGCCGGCCTCCTCGACGATGTTGACGAAGTTCTTAAGGATGCGCTGACCCAGCGCGGAGGATTTCTCGGGATGGAACTGGCAGCCCCACACGTTGCCGTGACGCACGATGCACGGGAAGCTCCGCGTATAGTGCGTGCGCGCCAGCACATCGGCGGCATCGGCGTCGTCGGCCACTGCGTAGCTGTGGGTGAAGTACATGTTGGCACCCTCGGCAAAACCGGCGAGCAGCGGGTCGACAGCACCGGTGGGCGTCATGTGCACCTGATCCCAGCCCACGTGCGGCACCTTCAGGCGGCTCGACTCCAGGCGCGTGCACGAGCCGCGCATAATACCCAGGCCATTGACCCAGGGACCGCCAGCCTGCTCGGGAGCGTTTCCGTCCGCAACCGCGCCCTCGTCCGCCGGCACGCCCTCGTTGCCGCGCTCAAAAAATAGCTGAAGGCCCAGGCAGATGCCGAGCAGCGGAGTTCCAGCGGCGGCGGCATCGAGCACGGCCGTCTCCTCGCCGCTCTGGCGCATAAAGGCAATCGCGTCATAGAACGCGCCCACGCCCGGAATGACCAGGCCGTCGGCGATGCGGATCTGCTCCGGATTGTCCGACGTGCAGGCGGCGGCACCGGCGCGTGCAAGCCCGCGCACGACGCTCGACAAGTTGCCCTTGTGATAGTCGACCACCACGATCTTCGGTTCGCCCACGCGACCCTCCCTTTTCCCATTCAAAACCTGCCAAAAAGGGGCAGGTTACAGTGAGCCCTTGGTGCTGGGGATGCCCTGCACGCGGGGATCGAGCTCGCAGGCGTGGCGCATCGTGCGGCCCACGGCCTTAAAGGCGGCCTCGATAATGTGATGCGAGTTGTCACCCGCCAGTTCGCGCACGTGCAGCGTGAGCTTGGCATCGCGTGCGAAGGCATAGAAGAATTCAACGGCCAGCTCGGTATCGAAGCTGCCCACGCGCTCGGTCGGCACGGGCAGCTCGCAGTAGGCCTGGCCGCGACCCGAAATGTCCACGGCAGCCATCACGAGTGTCTCGTCCATGGCGATCGCTGCATCGGCAAAGCGTGTAATGCCCGCCTTGTCGCCCAGCGCCTTGCAAAATGCCTCGCCCAGCACAATGCCCGTGTCCTCGACGGTATGGTGCGCGTCGACCTCAACGTCACCTACCGCATGCACCGTCAAATCAAACAGGCCATGGCGACCAAAGGCGTTGAGCATGTGGTCGAAAAACGGCACGCCCGTCGAGATATCGCACACGCCGCTTCCGTCCAGGTCGAGCTTGACGACAATGTCGGTCTCACCCGTCTTGCGGGTCACCTCGGCATAACGGCCCATCTACATCTCCTCCTTCACCAGCGCGGCAAACGCAGCCAGTACCTCATCGTTTTCCTGCGGCATGCCCACGGTAATGCGCAGGCAGTCCGCAAGGCCCGGCGCGTAGCTAAAGTCGCGCACCAAAATCGAATACTCGTCGCGCAGGCGCTCGCGCACGCGCGTGGCATGCGGCGTGCGCACGAGCACAAAGTTCGCCGCGCTCGGCCATGCCTCCACAGGCAGGCCCTCGGCAACCATTGCGCGCAGGGCGCACAGCTCGCGCTCGCGCTCGGATGCGACCTGTGCCACCACGGGCGCGTACGCATCGCGGGCACGCACGCAGGCAAGCGCCGCCGCCTGACTCAGCACGTTGACCGAATAGATCTGGCGAATCGCCGCGAACACCTCGATAACCTCGGGCGCCGCGATCACGTAACCCAGACGCGTACCGGCGGCGCCAAACGCCTTGGACAGCGTGTGCAGAATCACCAGGTTGGAATGCTCGGCGATAAGTCCCTGCGCCGTGGTGGCCGCGCCAAACGAATCGTCGGCAAACTCAACGTAGGCCTCGTCGACCATTACCATGCCGGGGCACGCATCGCACAGGTCCGCGACAAAGTCGAGCGGCGCCACATCACCCGTGGGATTGTTGGGCGAGGTCACGATTGCCAGGTTGCACTCGGGCGCCGCCGCAAGCACGGCTGCCTGGTCGAGCTCAAAGGTCGCGGGGTCGCGCCACGCGTCGCGCACTTCGGTCTGGCAGAGCGACGCAAAGAACGCGTACTCGCTAAAGCACGGCGGGCAGTTGAGCAGGGTCCGTCCCGCGCCGCCAAACGCCAGCAGGTAGTTATAGAGCAGCTCGTCGCCGCCGTTGCCCACGCAGATGTTCTCGCGCGCCACACCATGCCAAGCGGCAAGCTCGTCGCGCAGATCGTTGGACATGGGATCGGGATAGCGGTTGAGCGGTGTAGCAGCCAGGGCGGCGTCGACCGCCTCGCGCACGCCAGCCGGCACGGGATAGGTGTTCTCGTTGGCCGAAAGGTTGATGCGCGTGGGCGTAAAATTGGGGTCGTAGGGCTCAATGCCGGCCAAGTAGGGCTGGACGAGCTCCTTCATACGGGGCGTCAGCTCGGCCATATTAGGCCTCCTTGCCGGTCGGGCCAACGCCATCCGCGCTCACAGCCGCCAGGTCAACGCCCTCGGCAACCGTCGCCACGGCGTCGCCCGGCCAGGCAACCTTGGTCAGGTCGGCCGCGGCGAGCAACTCGGCGCTCACGGCATCCTCGCCCTGCTCCAACACACGGCGACGCAGAGCGGCGGAAAGCGCGTGTGCCCACAGGCCCTCGGCCTCGGCCAGGCGCTGCGTAGCGGGAGCGTCGGAGAGCAGGCCCTCGGGCGTATAGCAGATAACGCTCGAGCGCTTGACGAACTCTTCGACCGAAAGCGGGTTGGAGAACATGGCCGTGCCACCGGTCGGCAGCGTGTGGTTGGGGCCGGCGACGTAATCGCCGAGCGGCTCGGAGCTCCAAGCGCCCACAAAGATGGCGCCGGCGTTGCGAATACCGCCGAGCAGACCCATCGCGTCCTTGCAGTGCAGCTCAAGGTGCTCGGGCGCCACGGTGTTCACGGCCTCGACAGCGGCAGCCATGTCGGCGACCACTACGATGGTGCCCTCGTTATCGAGCGAGGCACGCGTGATCTCGGCACGCGGCGACTGCGCCACCAGGATGTCGATACCCGCCTCGACCTCGCGCGCAAACTGCTCGTCGCAGGTCACCAGATAGCAGGCTGCCAGCGGATCGTGCTCGGCCTGAGCCATCAGGTCGGCCGCGACCACCATGGGCTTGGCCGTAGCATCGGCCAGCACGCAGACCTCGGACGGGCCGGCGACCATGTCGATGCCCACGTCGCCGGAGACGATCTGCTTGGCAGCGGCAACAAAAGCGTTGCCCGGACCGGTGATTTTGTCGACGCGCGGAATGGTCTCGGTACCGTACGCCAGCGCGGCCACGGCCTGAGCGCCGCCCACCATATAGATCTCATCCACGCCGCCGAGCTTTGCCGCGGCGAGCGTGTAGGGGCTGATCAGGCCGTCCTTTTGCGGCGGCGTCACCATGACCACGCGCTTGACGCCGGCCACCTTGGCGGGAATGGCATTCATGAGCACCGTGGAAGGATACTGCGCGCGACCGCCCGGCACATAGATGCCGGCCGCCGCAAGCGGGGTCACCTTAACGCCGAGCATCGTGCCGTCCGCACGCGTGGTAAACCAGCTCTGCTCGACCTCGCGCTGGTGGAACTCACGAATCTGGCGTGCAGCCTTCTCGAGCGCCGCGACAAAAGCGGGATCGAGGCCTTCGAGCGCGGCATCGATCTGCTCCTGCGGCAGACGGAAGCTCTGCAGCTCGACACCGTCAAAACGCTGACAGTAATCGCGCACCGCGGCATCGCCGTTGGCACGCACGTTGGCCACGATATCGCGAGCGGCGTCGACGATGTTTTGCGGCAGCACGCCCTTACGGTTGAGCTGGTTGGTAACGAGGCGCTCACCGGGAGCAAGCTTGATGGTCTTCATATCGGTATCCCCTATCGGTCGAGGTTGTGTTCGAAAAACGAGAGGCCGGGCGGCAGCGCCAATCGGCCCGCAGCCCAGACGTTGGGACGCCCGTGCGTGCTCGCGCTATTGTGCCGAGCCCGCAACGGGCTCAAAATGCTTGTCCTTCACGGCAGCCGCCAGGCGATCGGCCAGGTTGCGCACACGCGGATCCAGGCGCGCGGCACCCGGATTGACAAAGAAGCGGGCCGTGCAGTCCATGATGCGGCCGGTGATGACCAGGTCGTTGTCGCGCAGCGTGGCGCCCGTGGCGGTAATGTCCACGATGCGGTCGGTCATGCCGACAATGGGACCCAGCTCGATGTTACCGTGAAGCGAAACGATATCGGCGTTCACGCCGCGCTCGGCATACCAGGCACTCGCGATGCGCGGGTACTTGGTTGCCACGCGAAGCGACCCACGGCGGGCATAGTTGCGCTCGGCCTGACCGGCGCGCCACGCGGGCTCCGCCTCGATAAACGTGCACAGACCGTAGCCCAGATCGACCAGCTGCAGTAGGTTGAGGTCTGCTTCGATAAGCGAGTCCCAACCACAGACGCCGCAGTCGGCACCGCCACAGCCCACAAAAGCGGGCGCGTCGCTGGGACGCACGATGACAAATTCGATATCGCCGACCGCACCCTCACCGGCACGCGTGTCGCGGCCGCGCACGATCAGGTGACGGCCGGGGTCACGCAGCTCGGAGACGTCCAGGCCCGCGGCCTCGAGCACGTCGAGCGTGTCGGCCTTAAGCGAGCCCTTGGGCACAGCGATGCGCAGCGGGCCCTCGGCGCCACGGCCCGCGGCGTGATCGCCGTCGGAAGCGGCATCCTCGGCCGAGGTGCGCGCGGCCTCCAGACGCTCGAGCGAAAAGGCGAAACCCGCCGCCGGCACCTCGATGCCGTTGCCAAATGCGCCGGTAAAGATGGAGTCATAGCGTCCGCCCGAACCGACCGGATCGGGCAGGCCACCGGCATAGGCCTTAAAGACCAGGCCCGTGTAGTAATCAAACGAGTTCATGATGGAAAAGTCGAAGGACAGTACCTGGGAGTCCTCGGGAGCCAGGCCCTCGACCAGGGCACGCAGCTCGCGCGTGAGCGGCGCGACAATGCCCGCCGCCGCCAGCAGCGCGTCGACGCGGTCGAGCACCTCGGCACCACCGTGCAGGCGCGGCAGCTCGCTAATGGCGACCTTAACGGCCTCGGGCTCAGCACTTGCCGCCACGCGGGCATCGAGGCCCACAAAGTCGTTGGCGTGCACGCAGCGCAGGGCCTCAGCGGCCAGCTCGCGATCCTCGCACGCCGCGAGCAGTTCCTTAAACGGACGCACGCTGCCCGCGATAATGCGCGCACCGGGAAGTGCCAGCTTGCGCACGGCCTCGGCCACCAGTGAGACAATCTCGACATCGCCCGCGGTGTCGCCCGCGCCGATGAGCTCAAAACCCAGTTGCGTAAACTGACGCGAGCCGCCGGCATTGCGCTGACACTCGCGGACCACCGGCGCCTCGTAGCGCAGGCGCAGCGGCAGATCGGCCGCGCGCATGCGAGTCGAAACCAGGCGAACGATCGGCAGTGTGTTGTCGGGACGGACCACCAGCAGGCGACCGTCGTCATCAAAGAGCTTAAACGGCGTGTCCGCAATGCGGCCGCCCTCCTCGAGCGAGCCCTTGTCCTCGAGCAGCGGCGTCTCGACCGGAAGGTAATGATGCTCCCTAAAGCAGCCCTTCACCGTCAGCGCAATCTCCTCGCGCGCCTGAGCCTCCTCGGGCAATATGTCCCGGAATCCCCACGGTGTGGCCGTCATCTGGTGAACCTCCTCATGCTGCGTTTCATATAGAACAGAAGACCGGCATAGCTCCGCCGGTCTTCTGGGTACTTTAGCATACTAGAGTGCTTGCGGGGAAAATCCGTCGCAGCCGCTCACACCGTATTCATTTGGAAACATAGGGTAGGTTGCCGCAACCCAACCCCACCTAGGCGCCAATCGCACGACGATACTCTGCCATTACCTGTGCATCGGCAGCTGCGGGGTCGGCAAAATAGCGCCAGTCATACGTCTCGGCCGAAACAACTCCGCGATAGCCGCGTGCCACCAGCCTATCCAGGTCGGCGCGCATATCGCGGTCGCCGTCACCCCAGGCAAGATGCGTCGTGCCGTCTGCCGCAACATCGACAAAATGCACGTGGGCGACATCTTCGCCAAGCAGATCGAAATAATCGTCGATGGTATCCCCCGCCACCGCCATAGCGCCCAAATCCAGACACGCCTTAAGTGCCGGATGATCAACCGCCTCGATCATGCGCTTCGTGTCGGCCGCCGAGTTCACGATCATCGACTCAACCGGCTGTAGGGCCTCGAGTACCAGTCGCACGCCGCGCTCTCCCGCATGCTCGGCAATCGCACGCAGCATCGAGGCGCTGCGACCCCACGCGTCCTCGATTGGCTCGTTCAAAAATGCCCAGCCGCTCGAGACCATGACCTGCTCGGCTCCAAGTTCCGCCGCGATATCCACAACGTTCTTAAAGTACGCGAGCGTGCGGGCACGCGCCTCATTCCCGCGCGCCGCGATATTCCACGGCTTGGGGTTGTTCTGTTCGGGACAAAGCCCCACAATCCGAACCCCATACCGCTGCGACAGCTTTCGCACCTGCTCGAGCGAATCGTATCCATGGCAATCGACATACAGATGCATCGCCCCGGTCCAAAGCTCGCAACACGTGTAGCCCGAGGCCGCTGCCGAAGAAAAGAATTCCTCAAGGTCAAAATAACGATGGCTGATATTCATGACGGCAAGCTGCGGATACTCCATCTTGTCCACCTTTCGGCAAAAGGGCGCCGCAGCACAGTGTGCGCGACGCCCCCTCTTACATTGTTCTCATTATGACGGATACTCTACTGGACACCAAGCACTCCAAAGAACGCGCCGGCGATACTCACGAGCAGGATCACGAGCATGATAAGCAGCGGATTCATCTTCTTCTTGAGCATGAGATAGACGATTCCAAACAGCCCCATCGTGACAAAGCCCGGGAAGATTCCGTTGAGCAGCTCGGCGAGCGTCTGAGCACCATCGCCCGCACCGACCATGAGTGGAATGTCCACGGTGACCATCTCCATGGTCATAGCACCGATCACCATGGCGCCCATGATGGAGGCCATCTTGACGATCGTGTCCATAATGCCCGATTCCTGGACCTTGCTGATCATGTCCGAGCCAAAGCGATATCCCACAAACGTCAGCAGGTAACGGATGATGTAGTGAGGGACGTTGAACACGAGCAGGAACAAAATCGGGCCAAGAATAGAGCCCTGCAGCGCCAGCGACGTGCCGACACCCGTTGCCAAAATTCGCAGCGTGCCCCAGTAGAAGGCATCGCCCACGCCGGACAGCGGTCCCATCAAAGCAAGCTTGACATTAGAGATCGCGCTCGTGTCAAAGCTATCGTCAGTAGCGTTGACCTCCTCCATTGCAGCGGCGATGGACATGGGGAGCGTCGAGATGTACGGCGTGACGTTATAGAGCTCCATATGGCGCTTAAGGGCGGCCTTAAAGTCCGCATCCTGCGGATACAGCTTGCGAAGGATCGGCATAAGGGCCCACATAAAACCGATATGGCCCATACGCTCGTAGTTCCAGGAATGCTCATAGGGAATCGAGCGCCAGAACAGCTTCTTAAGATCTGCGCGGGAAATCAGCCCGTCGTAAGAAGACTCAAACTTAAAACTCATCGAACCCACTCCCAATCGCAGGATCCTCGGTTGCCGCTGCGGGCTGCTCCGCTTTTTTCTTGTCACCCAAAACCGTCATCGCGACGACGATGATCGCGGCAAAGATCGCCACGCCCGTCGTGCTAATGCCAAAGTAGGCGACGAGGAAAAAGCCAGCGAAGAAGAACGGCGCCACAGTCTTGTTCATAATCATCTGAGCCAGCATCGCAAAGCCGAGTGCGGGCAAGAAGGCGGCGGCGACATCCATGCCGGTCTGAACGAAATCGGGGATGATGTTGAGCAGGCTGGCAACAGCATCGGCGCCAAAGAAGAATGCCAGGGGAATAATCAGCAGGCCGCACCAGCTCTGCGCGTAACCGGCGATGAGCATGTTGCGCGTGATGGCCTTGGTGTCTCCGTCCTCGACGTTCTTGTCGATACGGTGCACCAGCAGCAGCATCACCGGCTGGCCCAGGGCGGTATCGAGCGCCAGGACGATCGTTGCAATGGGAATGCCCAGGGTCAGGGCCGCCGAAGCGTCCGCGCCGGCCTGCATGGCAAGCGACACACCCAGAATGGTTCCGGAAATCGTATCGGGCGGGTTATACGCACCGACCGAGATGGCGCCGACCATGGCAAGCTCCATCGTGGCGCCCATGATCGTGCCGGTCACCATGTCGCCCATGACAAGGCCAACCAGAGGTCCGAGCACAATCGGGCGCTGGAGGTAGCTCGTGCCCGTCAGCCACTCGGAATAGCCCAAAAGGGCGATCAGGAAAATCAGGATTGTCTTGATAACCATGACAGCCCCTAACCGATGACCTTCGCGGCGTCAGTCTTCGCATCTGCCGGAATCATCTGAATGAACAGCTCGTAGCCTTCGCTGAGCAGCTCTTTGACGTATGCCTCGTTTTCGGGCGTAAGGAACACGCTCGTCGAGACCTGGCGGGCATCCTCGCTAAAGGCAACGTTGCCGAGGTTGATCTTCTTGACCCCCATCGCCTTGGCGACGGCACCGGCCTGCTGGATCGTCTCGCAAACCACGAAGAGCTTGTACTTGTCGGTCACACCGCTCTGGAGCGCCTTGACGGCGTCCTCGGTGTTTTTGACAACGACCTTGCAGCCCTCCGGCTTTGCAAGGGACAGGGCCTGCAGACGAAGCTTGTCATTGAGGACCGTGTCGCTCACCAGCAGGATGCAGTCGGCACCCAGAGCCGAGGTCCAGCTAACGGCAACCTGGCCGTGCAGCAGTCGATAGTCCACGCGAATCATCTGAATCATGATGTGCTCCCTAGTGGTTAAAACTCATCGAGTTCGGCCTGCCCCAGCAGGTCGTTGACGTACTTGACCTTGGTGTCGTCCGCCTCGACGATCTGGCGGATGGCCTCATCGATCGGGGTGGATTCGGGCACGAACAGCAGCTGAATAAGGAGCGGCAGGTTCATATTGGTCACGAGGTGCGTGTTGGGACGCGTCTGGACGATCTTGGTGAACTCGTTGTTGACGCTGCCGCCGAACAGGTCAGTGCACACGACAACTTCGTCGTCCGCAGCAAACCCATCGAGAATCGCTGCGGCCTCCTTGGTCAGGTCCTCGTTTCCGTCGACATACATAGAGAGCGCATGGACGCTTTCGCGCTCGCCGGAAAGCAGGCCGATGCTCTCGACGATTCCGGACGCAAAATGAGCATGGGACGCCACGATAAATTGCCTCATTCGATTCCCCTTTCTTGCGAATTTCGGCATAAAAATGCCCGGACGCATGCGCCCGGGCAGGGTGCTTCTTGATCAGTAGCTTATTTGTCACCGATTAGTAGTCGAACTGGTGATAGTAACGACGGTAGTTGAGGTTGTGCTTGGTGACCGTCTCGTAGTAAGCGGCAAGGCGATCGGTGATCAGCGAGGAGAGGATCCACGGAGACACGATGACGCGGAACTCGTCGTCAAGGCCGGGGATCGCGAACTCGGCGGTGTCGATGATGTTGATGTCGGTGTCGCCGGTCACGCCGCGGGTCAGGAAGGCGCGGACGCGCTCGTCGAGCTTGCGGTTCTCGTCCTCGCCCATGAACAGGAAGACCGGGACGCCGGGCTCCACGAGCTCGAGGGTGCCGTGGAAGAAGTCGGCCGAGGTGATGTAGCGGGTGCGCTTCCACTGCATCTCCTCGAGGATGCACATCGAGAACAGGATCGTCTCGCCCCACAGGGCGCCGGAGCCGATGAACATGGTGTAGGGGGCCAGGGCGTACTTCTTGGCGAGCTCCTCGGCGCGCGGCTCGAAGCTCTTGCGGATGTCGACCAGGTGGGTCCAAACATCCTTGGTCTGCTCAATAAACTTGTCGAACTTGGGGAAGCAGCCGCGGCGGTTGAGCAGGCGCAGGCCGAAGCAGTCGGCGAGGTAGTAGCCCATCTCGCAGCCGCCGTTACCGTGATCGGAAGCCATCTTGACGCAGTTCTCGGCGCCGACAGCCTGGCCGATGGGGCCCTCGGGCTTGGTCATGGCGTAGACGCGAATGCCCTTTTCCTTCATCTTCTTGACGGCCTCGAGGACCTCGGGGGTGGTGCCGGACTCGGAGGCGGTGATCACGACGGACTTCTCGGTCATGCGCTTGTGGCCCATGGCGTTCCACTCGGCGGCGTGGATCAGGTAGACCTCGAGGTCGCGGTCGCCGAACTTGTTCATGAGGTACTCGAGCTGCATGAGCTCGTCCCAGGTGCCGCCGACGCCCATCAGGAACACGGCGTCATAGCCCTCGTCGGCGACCTTGTCGGCGAGCGCGGTCATCTTCTTGCCGGTCTCGTAGAGCGCCTTACCGTCCTCGAGATAGCCCTCCTGGCTAAAGTGCATGATCTCGATCTTCTCGGTTTCCTTCATGGCTTTTCCTTTCTGTCCTGCACGCGAATCTATACATCGCGTTTCTTTTCGATACCAATTATAGACATACACCCAACGTGTTTTTAATACCACTTTTCAATCTGTTCCAATCCTCGGTGAACGGTCGAAATTCTCTGGTGAGTGGTATTAAATTAGAATTGAATGTATAGCTAACACCTCTGGCGCCTCCCCTGTGTGACAAAGAACAGCGTTCCTACCAGCGCAATAATGGTCGATGCCCCAAACAGCACCGCCTGGACGCCCAAAACCTCCGCCAAAAATGGAGCCGCCAGCAGCGGCAGCACGCCGGCGCTCATCAGGCCAAAACGCACAAAGCCGGTAATGCGCCCCAGGTATTTGATGTCGGCGCGCTCCTGAATCAAGATCATCTGCAGCGGTTCCAGGAATCCCCAGGCCAGACCGTTAATCGCCTGACCGATAATCGCGACCCCCAGCATATCGGTGCCCACGTACACCATGGACCCAATGCCCACGGCCATGAGCGCGCCGAGCAACAATCGCAGGTTGACATTGCGAGCAGAAAGCTTGGTCAGGATGAACGCGCCCACCGAGGAAGTGAGGCCCACGACCGAGGACAGCCAGCCCAGCCAGACGATATCCACGTTGAGCACATCGCGGTAGAACAACGACTCCAGCGAATCGAACGCGCCAAACGCAAAGAAACCCAAAAAGCCCGAGATAAAAATGAGGCGCAGATCGTGGTCGCGAAACGTAAGTCGCGCACCCTCGGCCATACCGCCCAGAATACCGCCCTTCGGCTTCTCCCCTTTTGCGGGAGCAACACACTCGTGACAGCCCAAGGAGAGCACGGCCGCCACACCCATCATGCCCGCCATGAGCAGATAGACCGATTGCGTGGCAAAACAGCTCACGATGGCACCACCAAGCAGCGGGCCAGCGGTATAAGCGATATTGCTGTAGAACACCATGAGGCCGTTCACGCGGGTACGGCCCTCGGTGGTCGACTCCAGGTATCCCGGAAACGCATGCGTGCAGGTGTTGATAAAGCCGCCCGCAAGTCCCAAGACGCACGCGGCAAACACAAGCCCGGGGACAGACAACGGCGCTAACCCCACGCCAAGCGATAGCACTGCCGTAATCACGCACGTCACAAACGACGTCCGGCGCGGTCCAAAGCGATCGATGACCGAGCCCGACACCATATTGCCCACCGACGTCATAAGATTGCGCGCGAGCGTAATGGCGGCAACCAAAAAGGCCGTGCCGGCCAGATCATACGTGGCCGCACCGATAAGCCCCAAAAAGTAGACCGCGTTGTTGGCGCACCACTGCAGGGACTCAATAAGAATCAGCCTGACCTCTGCCGGCGTCAGGCGCATTGCTTCGCGACCCTTCGCGAACATACGAACTCCTTCTATACAAAAAGGGGATGGAGAGCATAGGCCTGCTCCATCCCCTTTCCAGGTTGCAACGAAAATCTATGCAGCCGGGCCCTTACGCCAGCACGCCGAAGAACGCGCCGATGATGCCCACGACCATGGTGGCCACGATCAGCACCATGGGGTTGATCTTCTTGGACAGCAGCCAGTAGTACAGCCAGAAGGCGATCATGCCGAGCATGC
>NZ_JBBNLS010000047.1:0-609 GCF_040092305.1 Collinsella sp. CLA-ER-H6 | reverse complement strand
CGGATGGTGGCGTGGATGATTCGCACTTATCTTCCTTACTTTCGGATTATTCACCAAAAATAGCCGTGCGGGCACATCACGAACAATCGCCAAACAAGGCATAAACACGGGCGCGGGGCTTATCGGCTTCGTGCTCTTCTTCGCCATAAGAAACGACAACAGCAGAGCGGTTAGCCGAGCGCTAATTTTCGTCTGGAAAGCGAGTGGTATGATTCGACCTACAGGCTTTTCAAACTGAAACGGCGGAATTAACATGGGAAATGCTGTTATAACGCTCAGGGATTTGATGCCGGTGGCGCACCCAGAGAAGACAAAGATCAAATTCAACATGAATGCTGGCGACGTGAACGTGCGCGCGTACGACATGCTGCTGAAGGACACCTCGACCCCCGAGAAGACCGATAGCGGCTCGCGATGGTACGAGATGAACGCGTGGAGGAGCGCGACGGGACAAGCGAATAACAACCTCAACCATGCGGATTACCTACTCTCGTTCGCACAGTACTACACCTACGGGCCCGAGTACTTCATCTTCGGCGGCATGCACAAAGTGGAGAAGGCAGTACCCGAGGTGCTGGGCGGCGTGGGCTACAAGTTGACGCTTCTTCC
>NZ_JBBNLS010000046.1:0-638 GCF_040092305.1 Collinsella sp. CLA-ER-H6 | reverse complement strand
AAGAGCCGCTTTTGGTTGGCGACGCTCATGCAGATGACCTTCACGGGTTGGAAAGAGAGAGAGGAGGGAGAGGAGGAAGGAAGGGAGGGAAGAAAAGAGAAGGGAAAAAGAAGAAAGAGGAAGAAAAAGGAAAAAGGGAAAGAATTAGATAAAAGAGCAATCAGTGAAACAGCAGCGGAAGTGAGAAGTGATGTACAGGGGAGGGGAGAAGGAGAGAGAAAGGAGGGGGAGAGAAAAGAAGAAGGAGGGGAAGAAAAGAGAAAGGGAAAAGGGAAAAAAAAAGAGGAGGAGGAGAGAAAGGGGAAAAAAGGAAGGGAGAGGAGGGAAAAAGGGGAGAAAAAAGAAGGGAGAAAAAGAAGGGGAAAAAGAGGGGAAGGAAGAAGGGAGGAGAGAGGAAAGAGAGAGAAGAAAGAAGGAGAGAGAGAAGAGAGAGAAAGGGGAAAGAAAAGAGAAAAAGAGGAAGAAAGGAAGGGAGGAAAAGGGGGAGAGCGAAAGAAAAAAAGAGGACAGAGGAAGTCAAGAAGAGGGGGAGGAGAGGAGAGAGAAAAGAGAAAAAGAAAAGGAAAGGAAAGAGGGGGGGGGAAAGAGAAGAGAGAAAAGAAAAGGAGGAAGGAGAAGAAGGAGGAAGAGCGGAAAAG
>NZ_JBBNLS010000045.1:0-749 GCF_040092305.1 Collinsella sp. CLA-ER-H6 | reverse complement strand
TTCAAGACTTTAGTCCGCTGGCCGCGCAGCGGCCAGCTTTAAACCACCCGCTACGCGGGTGGAGACAAACGGCTTTACAAAGCCACCCCTCCGACCGATATTGACGATTGTTCAGGCCGTCAAGAATTCGAGTCGAAGGGGTGGTCGCCATGGCCCAGAAGGCCTACAGCCTTTCCCACACGAAGTGGATGTGCAAGTACCACATCGTGTTCACGCCGAAGTATAGGCGCAAAGTGATCTACAACCAAATCAGGAGCGACATAGGGGAGATCCTCAGGAAGCTGTGCGAGTACAAGGGGATCGAGATAATCGAGGGGCACCTGATGCCCGACCACGTGCACGTGCTGCTGGCGATCCCGCCGAAGTACAGCGTCGCGAGCGTCATGGGCTACCTGAAGGGGAAGAGCTCGCTGATGATATTCGACAGGCACGCCAACCTCAAGTACAAGTTCGGCAACAGGAAGTTCTGGGCGGAGGGCTACTACGTGTCCACCGTCGGCCTGAACGAGGCGACGATCGCCAAGTACATCAGGGAGCAGGAGTCCCACGACATCGCGCTGGACAAGCTGAGCGTGAAGGAGTACGAGGACCCCTTCAAGAGGGGGTGATGCTGCCGGTTCGACCGGCGCGCCACGGGTCAAGATGCACTAGGCCTGGACGAAGTCCGGGCCCGCGCCTTTAGACGCGAGCCCGGGGCCCGTGGGTTATACCCTAAGAGCAAACCACCCTTTTTAAGGGTGGTTCTGATT
>NZ_JBBNLS010000044.1:0-786 GCF_040092305.1 Collinsella sp. CLA-ER-H6 | reverse complement strand
CTTAGAGGTCCTCGCGCCAGAAGGGCATGCTCATGCAGCGCGGGCCGCCGCGGCCGCGGGAGAGCTCGGCGGAGGGCACGACGAGAAGGTCCAGGCCCTCCTTGTACAGCACGTCGTTGGTGACGGTGTTGCGGGCGTAGACGCAGATCTTGCCGGGCTCGACGCACAGGGTGTTGGAGCCGTCGTTCCACTGCTCGCGGGAGGCCGCGATCGGGTCGCCGCCGCCGCAGGGGATCAGCTTGACCTGGTCGACGCCGGTGGCGTCCTCCAGGACGTGCTCGAGGGTGTCCTCGATCAGGCGGATGTTCACGTCGCCCGGGTTCTTGCCGGCGGTCAGCTCGTAGACGCGCAGGGTGCCCATGATGGCGGGGTGGATCGTGAACTTATCGACGTCGATCTGGGTGAAGACCGTGTCGAGGTGCATGAAGGCGCGCGAGACCGGGATGTCGAAGGCCAGGATGCGCTCGACCTTGGAGTCGGAGTTCCAGAAGATGTTCTGGGCCATGACGTCGATCGCGGCGGCCTGGGTGCGCTGGGAGATGCCGACGGCGAGGGTCTTCTCGTTGATGTTCAGCACGTCGCCGCCCTCGGTGTGGAACTGGCAGTCGCGGCGGAAGTACAGCGAGACGTCCTTGTAGTCGGGGTGGTACTTGAAGACGTACTTGCCGTACAGGGTCTCGCGGTTGCGGGTGACCGAGTACATGCGGTTGAGGTTGACGCCCTCGCCGACGACCGCGAACGGGTCGCGGGTGAAGTAGAGGTTGGGCATCGGGTCGATGATCAGGT
>NZ_JBBNLS010000043.1:0-809 GCF_040092305.1 Collinsella sp. CLA-ER-H6 | reverse complement strand
GGCAAAGGTGGTCCTGTCCGGGGAAATGACGGTCAAAGGCCTATCGGAGGAACTCGGCATAAAGGATTCGACGCTGAGAAGGTGGGCCCGCGAATACGAGGAGATGGGAGACGGCGCGTTCCCCGGAAACGGCTCCCCGAAGATCAACAAGGACTACGAGATCGTGAAGCTCAAGAAGAAGGTCGAGGAGCTCGAGCGCGAGAACGAGATACTAAAAAATTTCCGGGCCTTCTTGAGTCAAGACCATGCGTGAGGTTCGAGTTCCTCAAAGAGCATAGGGGCGAGATCGGCCCCATCAAGAAGGCATGCGGGCTGATGAAAGTCTCGAAATCCGGTTTCTACGAGTATCTCGGCCGGAAGAAGTCCGACGCCCAGATAGAGCGGGAGGCGATCGAAGGTTTCGTCGTCGAGGCCTTCGAGCGGCACAAGGGCCGTTACGGCTACCGGCGCATCAACCGCGAACTGCGAAAAAGCGGCATCGTCGTGAGCGAGGAGCGCGTGCTCCGCATCATGCAGAAGCTCGGGCTTGCCGGAAAGGGCGCGACCCGAAAACACCGCATCCAGAAGAAGGTCGAGCCGGGAGACCCTCGGTTGAACCTGGTAGAGCGCGCTTTCACCGTGGGCGAGCGCAACAGGCTTTGGGTGGGCGACATCACCTACATACCCACAAGAGAAGGGTGGCTCTATCTCGCAGCCGTGATAGACGCCTTCTCCCGCAAGGTCGTGGGCTGGTCGATGTCCGAGCGCATCACCGAGAAGGTCGCGATCGACGCGATGGAGCAGGCGGTCGGCAGGGAGGGTCCGCCAGA
>NZ_JBBNLS010000042.1:0-859 GCF_040092305.1 Collinsella sp. CLA-ER-H6 | reverse complement strand
TACGCCAGCACGCCGAAGAACGCGCCGATGATGCCCACGACCATGGTGGCCACGATCAGCACCATGGGGTTGATCTTCTTGGACAGCAGCCAGTAGTACAGCCAGAAGGCGATCATGCCGAGCATGCCGGGCATGATGCCGTCCAGGATGTCCTGGAGGGTCTGGGCGTCCTCGCCCGAGCCGATGGCCACCGGGATGCTGGCCCAGAACATGTCCTTGCACATGGCGCCCACGACCATGACGCCCACGATGCCCACGCAGGTCATGATCTTCTGCATGAGGCCGGTCCTCTGGGCCTCGTCCAGGAAGCCCACGCCCAGCTCGTAGCCCTTGACGGCGCCCCAGATGCGCAGCGCGAAGCCGGGGACGTTGTAGATGAGCAGGAAGGCGATGGGGCCGAAGGGGTTGCCGGCCTGGCACAGGCTGATGCCCACCGCGGCGGCGACCACGCGCAGCGTCGACAGGAAGATGGAGTCGCCGATGCCGGACAGCGGGCCCATGAGGGCGGCCTTGACGTCGTTGACGCTCTCGGGCTCGATCTCGCCGCGGGCGACCTTCTCCTCCATGGCCATCGCGATGCCGCCGACGAACGGGGCGAACTGGACGGTGATGTTGAAGAACGCGCAGTGGCGGTGCAGGGCCGCGGCGTAGTCGTCGGGGCGGCCGGCGTAGATCTTCTTGAGCATGTTGGCGACCATCAGGCAGAAGGCGATGTTCATCTGCTTGTAGTAGGTCCAGGAGAACTCCATGCCCAGGGCGCCGACGTTGACGGCGCTCTTGACGAGGTCGGAGCGCGTGATCTTGTTCTCGGGACTAGAAGTCATCGTCCTCATCCCCTTCCGCGGAGAGCTGGGGCTGG
>NZ_JBBNLS010000041.1:0-1027 GCF_040092305.1 Collinsella sp. CLA-ER-H6 | reverse complement strand
CTGACGCTCCTATTTGGCAAGGTGTTTTTTAGAATCCATTTTGCGCTCGGCCTCGAAGGCCTGCCTGTCCCAATCGAGCGGAAGTCCGGCCTCGACCCATGCCTCGTAGGCCCTCCTTATGGGCTTGAGCTCCCTTTGGCCCCTCTCCAGCATCGAGATGTACTTCTCGCTGGTGCCCAGTATGGACGCCGCCCTCACCTGGCTGACCTTCGCCGCGCGCCTGGCCGCCACGAGCTCCGAGGCGTCCTCGGGCCTCCTGACCTCGTGCGGGCGCATCAGCGCCCGGTACGCCTCCCTGGCCACGTAGCGCTTGAGGCACCTCATGACCTCCCTGTCGCTCTTCCCCCGCGCCCTCGCCCTCTCGGCGTACTCGGCGGTCTCGGGGTCGCGCATGACCCTCTGCCTCGCGATCTCGTGCAGCGCGCTGTTCGCCTGCCGGTCGCCGCCCCTGTTGAGCCTGTGCCTCACGGTCTTGCCGCTCGAGGCGGGGACGGGGCAGGCGCCGCATATCGCCGCGAACGACGCCTCGGAGCGCAGCCTGCCCGGGTTGTCCCCGGCCGCGACCGCGAGCTTGGCCGCGCTCACGGGCCCGCACCCGTACATCGCCAGCAGCGCGGGGCAGTTCTCCTCCAGGGACGCCTCGATCGCGCGCTCCATGTCGAGCGCCGCGTCGCGCGCCGCCGCCCACAGGTCCGCCAGCGCTCCGAGCGCGGCGCCCAGCGCGCCCTCGGCGCGCACGGAGGGGAGCTCCTCCATCAGCCTCGGCCCCGCCATCCCGCGGAACCTCGACCTGAGCCCCTCCGGCGCGGTGGTGAGCAGCGACCTCGCGGTGTTGATCGCCGAGGTCCGCGCCTTCACCGCCCCGGAGCGCGCCGCGAGCATGCAGCGCACCCCGTCGACCCACCCGTCCTGGCTCTTGGGGGTCCCGAGCTTCGAGCCGGACATCGCCGCGCGGGCGGCCCTCTCCGCGTCCGCCTCGTCGCACTTCCCCTGCCCCGGGCGCCTCCTCTGCATCCCCGCCGGGGAG